>CAYUBX010000179.1:0-6733 GCA_964443165.1 uncultured Acidimicrobiales bacterium | reverse complement strand
CCCTCATCGGGTGGAAGAGCTGGGCCTCCCACCGCGCCGCGCTCGAGCGCGCGACGACCTGACGTCGTCGATCCCGTCGGCGCGGTCGAGCGTGTCGGCCCGGTCCTATAGACTCACGCGCGTCTGCGAGACACGGTCTCGCGCGGGAGGAGCAGCGATGGGCGTGTGGCGAAAGATCGGGGGCGTGTTCCTCGAGTTCGAGGACGAGGAGGCGACCACCCCGTGGGAAGAGGACACGATCATCAACGTGTACTCCACCACCAAGGCGATGAGCTGCCTCTCGCTGCTCGTGCTGGTGAGCCGCGGTCTGGTCGATGTCGACGCGCCGGTGGCCGTCTACTGGCCGGAGTTCGCTGCGGGTGGGAAGGAGAACGTGCTGGTCAGGCACCTTCTCTCGCACACAGCCGGGGTGCCAGCGTGGGAGACCCGGATCGAGACCGAGGACCTCTACGACTGGGACAAGGTGTGTGGTCTGCTCGCCGAACAGGAGCCGTGGTGGGAGCCCGGGACGAAGTCGGGATACCACGCGATCACGCAGGGCAACCTCGTCGGCGAGGTCGTGCGTCGAGTCGATGGTCGCTCGGTCGGGACCTTCTTCGCAGAGGAGATCGCCGGGCCGCTCGGTGCCGATTTCCACATCGGGACGGGCCCCGAGCACGACGACCGGGTCGCCCCGGTGATCCCGGTTCCGCCCGTCGACTTCACGCCTCCAGGGGCTGAGGTCGACAAGGAATCGATTCCGTACCGGGCAGCCAACCCTCGTCTCCATGCGGAGGACTCGCACACGGTCGAATGGCGCCGCGCTGAGATCCCGGCCGCGGGCGGGCATGGCAACGCGCGCGGCGTTGCTCTGGCCCAGTCGGTCGTGTCCGCCGGCGGCGCGGCTCGCGGCGTGGACCTTCTGTCACCCGAGACCGTCGACCGCATCTTCGACGTCCAGGCGGCGGGACGCGACCTGGTGCTGGGCATCGGTGTGACGTTCGGCCTCGGCTACGGCCTCAGCTCCCCGAGAGCGCCGATCGCGCCCAACGAACGGGTCTGCTACTGGGGCGGTTGGGGAGGCTCGCTCGTCGTGAACGACGTCGACGCCGGGTTCACCATGGCGTACGTCATGAACCGCATGGGTGAAGGAACCGTCGGCGACGACCGTGCCCACACGATCCTCCGCGGCGTCTACGCCGCGCTGGAGGACTGAGGATGGGCCCGCTCGCCGGGGTGAAGATCGTCGAGCTTTTCTGCATCGGTCCTGGCCCGTTCGCCGCGATGCAGCTGTCGGACATGGGAGCCGACGTCCTCCTCGTCGACCGACCGGTGGAACAGAACCTGGGCTATCCCGACCACCGCTATCGGTACATGTACCGGAACCGCCGCTCGGTTCGGCTCGACCTGAAGAACGAACAGCACGTCGAGCACGTCCTGCAGCTCGTCGAAGAAGCAGACGGACTCATCGAGGGCTTCCGCCCAGGGGTCGCCGAACGACTCGGGCTCGGGCCCGACGTCTGCCTCCAACGCAACCCGCGGCTCGTCTACGGACGGATGACCGGGTGGGGGCAGGAGGGTCCGAATGCCCAACGTGCGGGTTTCGACGCCAACTTCATCTCGGCGTCCGGTGCGCTGTGGGCGATCGGCGACCCGGATCGTCCCCCTCCGCCCCCGCTGATCTTGGCTGGCGACCTGGGAGGCGGGGGGATGTACCTCGCGATGGGCATGATCGCTGCCCTCTACGAAGCTCAGCGGTCCGGCGAGGGGCAGGTCGTCGACGCGGCGATCGCCGACGGTGCGCTCAACCTGATGTCGTACGTGTTCGGCAATCACGATGGTGGGACGTGGGTGAACGAGCGCGGCGCCAACGTCGTCGACGGCGGCGACTGGCGGTACGGCTCCTATCGCTGTCAGGACGACACGTTCGTCTCGATCGCTCTGCTGCAGGGGAAGTTCCTCCGGGCGTTCGTGCAGAAGACCGGCATCGACTTCACCGATCTGGGCGATCCCGGAGACCGGGAGTACTGGCCCGAGTTCCGGAGACGGATGGAGGAGCTCTTCTCGTCACGAACCAGGGATGAGTGGACCGAGTTCTTCGACGGGCCGGACGACAACGTGCACCCGGTGCTCGATCTCGTGGAGGCACACGACTCGCCGCAGAACCGCGACCGCGACGCGTTCGTCGACGTCGAGGGAACCCAGCAACCGGCTCCCGCACCGCGCTTCAGCCGAACCGCCTCGGAGATCGCGCGCCCGGCCCCGCGGCCGGGAGAGGGCGGCGCGGCCGCACTCTCCGAGTGGGGCTTCGACCAGTCGACCATCGACAGCCTCGCCGACCAGGGGTTGCTCGACTGAGAGATCCCATGACGGCCCGCCACATAGGCTCGTGGCTATGGAGATCTATGACGCCGATTCGCATCTGTTCGAACGGCCCGATCTCTGGCGTGACCACATCGATCCCGACCAGCGACACAACGCGCTGGCGATCGAGACCGACGATCTCGGCCATCCGTGGCTGACCTGGCGCGACCGGCCTCTGATGCTCACGTGGATCTCCCAACCTGGTCTGTACGAGAGCATCGGGCTGCTGATCGATGTTCACCGCGCGGGGCGCCCCGCCAGCTACGACTACGAGCGCGACCTTCCCGAATCCCACTGGAATCCATCGGTTCGGCGGGACCACGTGGAGGGCTGGGGCATCGCGGGGTCTGTCTGTTTCCCTCAGTGGGGGATCAACTGGGAGTTGTGGCTCGGCGAGGATCTCGACGCGCTGCGGGCCAACATGCGTGCCTGGAATCGGTGGGCGGCAGACGTTCGGGCCGAGGGTCGCGGCCGTCTTCACCCCGTTGGGCACGTGACGCTGCGTGGCGATCTCGACTGGCTGGATACCGAGCTCAGCGCTTTGGCGGCCGCGGACGTCGGGATGGCCATGCTGAGCACTGGGTTGGTCGACGGCAAGCGGCTGTCGCACCCGGACCTGGCTCGGGCGTGGGAGATGTTCGTGACGCATGGCATCACGCCGACCTTTCACGTCGGCGGCACCAGCCTCACCGGGATGATCGACACCGGGTGGGTGGACAACGACGACATCGACTACATGCCGATGCTGAGCTTCCCTCTCCACGGCGTCGATGCGCAGCTCGCCCTGTCGGATCTCATCCTCAACGGGGTGTTCGAGCGGCATCCCGACTTGCGCTTCGCCGTCGTCGAATTGCTGTCCCGGTGGCTGCCGGACCTCGCCTACAAGCTCGACTCGGCCCATGCCACCCACCAGCGGATCAGCGGGCACACGGTGCAGGCACTGTCGATGCCGCCGAGTGACTACCTCCGACGAAACGTTCGAGTGAGCTCCTTCGCCGCGGAGCGACCCGCCGGGATCATCGAGCAGATGGGCCCGATGCTGATGTTCGGTGGCGACTTCCCCCACCCCGAGGGCCACGCCGATCCCTACGTCGACTTCGTCGCGAAGGCCGGCGCCCAGCTCTCCGCCGCCGACGAGACCGCCTTCTACGGCGGCAACCTCGCCGAGTTGCTGAAGCTGTAGCGCAGCAGGGAGCGGAACCCGCCCAAGCGCTCGCGGGCTAGTTGCAGATCTCGGTCTTGGCGGCGAGCGCCGTGAGGAAGACGTCAGAGACCGAGCAGTGTGAGGACCCGTCGAGGGAGGGCCGACGGAGTGTGGCTGGCCACGGCCGGGTTCGGCGCCGTCGAGGGCGCATCGGGCTACATCGAGCTGATCGCGACCACCAAAGACGCGGGCCTCACCATGACGCGGCACACCGGCGGTGTGCCGCGTTTCGTTGGCCGTAGCCGCCACACACCGCCCACCACCCGGCCGGTCACGGTGGTCCGCAACACCGTGCTGCGGGAGTTCTGAGCCTTAGGCCACTGCTGGGCGGCCGTCGGCGAGCCGGGGGTGGCCACTGGGGGGAAGGCCCGCGCACAGCTGTTCGGCCGTCCAGCCCAGGTTGCCGTGACGCACGATGCCGTAGCGCACGACGGCGGGGTCGACGGTGGGCCACCCGTCGTCGAAGTCGATCCAGATGCGCATGAGCAGGCGATTGAACGACGCGGCGGGGTCGACGGCATGCTCGTCCCGACCGTGCAGCACCACGTAGTTGTTGATGAACTGCACATCGCCCGTGCCGAACTCGACGTCGAGACGATGCTCGTGCGCGACCTCGTCGAAGAGGTCCATCGCGGCCTTGGCGTCGCGGGGTGTCGATTCGCCCGTGCGCTTTTGGGCCATGGCCATCCAGTACCGGTTGTAGCGGCACGACACGACGCCGTCGGCTTCGCTGAACACGGGGACGAGGTAGCTGCTGGCTGGGTCCTCGAACGGCGCGTGTTCCTCAAGGCGGTCCCAGCGGAAGCCGCGGTACAACAACTCCAGCGCTTCGGGCGAGCGCTCGAGCAGCACGTTGTGCACCGTCGAGGAGCTCGCGAGCCAGCTCGGCGGCGAGTCGGACGCTTGCTGGATGCAGAGCAAGGACGCGGCGTCCGTGAGGTCGACATGGAGCGGCGAGCGCACCGGGAGACCGACACCACGCGTGCCTTGGTTGGGGCGTAGGGCGCCGTCGGTCACGTAGTGGATGAGGCTGGCGTCGCTGTTCTGGGTGATGCCGGTACCGAGGTGGACGAGCAGACCCCAGTACATCCGCTCGATCAGTGGAAGCGCTTCGACGCCGCCGACCTCGTCGACCGGCACGCCGCGCAGGACCGCGAGACCGCGCCCGCGTTCGAGCTGGGCGCGCAGGACATCGATGACCTCCTCGAGACCGCGGGCGTCGAAGTTGGCTCTGGTCACGTCGACCAGCTCTCGGCCGGCGGCGAGCGCCTGCTCGGCGGAGCGACGCAAGGTGGCGGCCTGGGCCGAGGTGAGGTCGAGCTCCCAGCTGCGGTCGGCCTCGAGGTCGGACACCGTCCAGGCGGCCGGTCCGGTGACGGCGTGTCGCGTCGGCGCGGTCATGTCCCCTCCTCAGGCCGGCCTGACATCCCACGCTATCGGCGCTCGCGGGTCGCGTCGTGGACGAATCCGGCGGTCCGCGGGGTAGGCGACGATGAGGAGAAGTGGGGCCAGCGCCATCGCCGCCGTCAGCAGGAGGAGGGAGCGTTGGAACGCTTGCGGTAGGTCGGCGCGCTCCAGGTCGCCGAGCACCGCGACTGCGATGGCCACCCCGAGCGCCGTACCGAGGAAGCGCACGGTGTTGAACGCGGCGTTCGCCTCGCCGAGCTGGGGTTCCGGGACTCGGAGGAGGGCCGCGGAGTTGATGGGTCCGTAGATGAAGGCCATGCCGCCTCCGATCATCAACGTGGCCGGAAGGAAACCCGTGAGGTAGTCGTTCCCTGGCCGGAGCAGGACGGCGAGGTACAGGGTTCCGAGGGTTGCCAACACGGCACCGATGATCATGAGGCCCTTGTAGCCATGCCGGTCTGCGTAGCGACCAGTGAAGGGGTTGATCACCACCATGAACGCAGGCCCCGGGGTGAGCGCGAGCCCGATCTGCCAGGTCTCGTAGCCCCAGATGCGGTCCATGAAGATGGGGTAGAGCAGCCAGGTGGCCGACGTGCTCACCGCCAAGAGGCCAGAGGCCAGCGTCGCCACGGAATAGGTTCGAACTCCGAAGAGGCTGAGGTTGAGCAGCGGCTCGGGGTGTCGGCGACATCGGGCGACGAACATCGGTACCAGCGCTGCGACCGCGACCAGCGCTACCAGCGTGCTCGCGCTGCGCCAACCCCATTCGGTTCCCTGCACGATCGCCAAGGCCAGCAGCGCGAGGGCGGCTGTCCCGATGGCGGCGCCGAGGACATCGAGACGTCCCGCCGGCTCATCGGCTTTCGACTCGTTCATCACCTGTCGGCCGACCAGCGCCGTGACGGCCGCCAAGGGCGCGACGGCCACGAACACGCTTCGCCATCCTCCGAGCCAGAGGAGCCCAGCGGCCATCGACGGTCCTGCTGTTGCGCCGAAGACGCCGATGCCGGCCCACAGCGCCACCACCCGCGCATGCCGCTCCTTCGGGTATTCGGGGAGCACCGCCGCCAACGAGGTCGGCAACACGAACGCCGCACCCACCGCCTGGGTCACCCGGGCCGCGATGAGCAGCGGCACGTTGGGTGCGATGCCCGAGACCAGAGACCCCAGCGCCATCACCACCATTCCCCAGATGAAGATGCGCCGCCGACCGAGGCGGTCTGCGAGGCGGCCCCCCACCAGCATCATCGTGGTCTGGGTGATGTTGTAGGCGGTCACGACCCAGGAGACTGTGGACAGGGTGTAGCCGCTGAACTCCTTCTCGATCGATGAGAAGGCGATGTTCGTGGCCGTGGTGTTGAACGAGATCAACAACATCGCCATGGAAGCGCAGACCAACGCGATCCGCGTGCGGACAGGGCGGTCCGGAGCCTCCGGCGCGATCTGGGTCACTGGCTCGACCGTACGGGTCGCGGTCCGCGCCACCCCCATCGACACCGTGACGTGGGCGGCGCACCGTGAGGCCGCTGAGGCGGGCGGGCAGCGTCGGTGGCGACGGCGACTACCGTCCCCGTGATGGACAGACCGATGGGCAACGCGGATCCCGAGAGCATCGACTGGCTCGGACTCAACGGGGGCGTGATCGAAGAGTTCAGAGCCAACGGTGGTGAGTGCGGAGGCCGGTTCGAGGGCAACCCGATGATCCTCCTCACCACCACGGGAGCCAAGAGCGGGCAGCAGCGGACCTCTCCGCTCACCTACACGATGGACGATGACCGG
>CAYUBX010000178.1:0-6742 GCA_964443165.1 uncultured Acidimicrobiales bacterium | reverse complement strand
GAACGGGGGGCACCGCGTTGTGGCTCGCAGAGCGGGGGCTCGACACAACACTGGTCGAGGTATCGGAGCGGGCCGCTGAGGTCGCGGCGTCCGTCGCCCGAGAACGTGGTGTCGCGCTCCGGACGCTCCTTCATGACCTCGAGGGAGACGACCCGCTGGCAGCGTCGTGGGACGTGGTGGTGGTCAGCAACTTCCTGCATCGGCCGCTGCTGGCCCGGCTCGCTGAGCATGTCCGTCCGGGTGGTCTCGCGCTCGTCCGGATCGCCACCGTCCGAAACCTCGAACAAAACGAGCACCCCTCCCGCCGGTTCCTGGTCGACGAGAACGAGCTCCCCGATCTGTGCGCCGGGCTGGAGGTTGTGAGCCACGAGGAGCGATGGTTCGCCGACCGCCACGAGGCCCGCGTGATCGCTCGGCGACCGTTGAGTTGAGTCACTTCGGTGTCTGACACCAAAGTGACTCAACTGCGGAGTGGGGCGACCTAACGCAAGCCGATCAGGTCGACCACGAAGATGAGGTGTTCGTCGGGGCCGATGACGCCACCGGCGCCCTGGCTCCCGTAGGCGAGCGCGGGCGGGATCACGAGCTGACGCCGGCCGCCCACCTTCATCCCGACGACGCCCTGGTCCCAGCCGGCGATGACCTGGCCGCCGCCGAGCTTGAACGAGAAGGTCTGGCCGCGGTCCCACGATGCATCGAACTGCTCGCCGGTTCGCCACGAGACCCCGACATAGTGCACCTCGGCGGCATGGCCGGCCTGTGCCTGCTCGCCGTCTCCGGTGATTAGATCGGTGATCTGGAGCTGCTTGCCTCGCGGCTCGCCCTCGGGAATCGTGACCTCTGGCTTCGTCATGGCAGCGCAGGCTACCGGTCGATCGATGCCAGGCGGCGTGCGGCGTACTCCGCCACCTGGTCGACGATCTCGGGGCTGCGCTCGCCTGTCGCCCGCGGAAAGCCGGTCAGGGACGTGGCGATCGCCTCGTCCGGTTCGACCACCACGACCGTGGCTCCGACCGCCTCGAGGGCCTTCACCTCCGCCGGCAGCTGTCGGCGGGCCAGAACGCGGGAGGCACGCAGTCCCGGTCGAGTCTGCACCGAGCTCACCACAACGAGGTCTGGCGCCACCTCGGCGGCGAGGTGCGCGTGGTTTGCGGAGGCGGTGGCACCGTCGACGAAGAGGTGGCCATCGATCTCCTTCGGGCGGAACATTCCCGGAACGGCACTCGACGCTTCGAGGGCGTGCTTCGGGGGAGTGGCGCGCTCATCGCGGCCGAACACCACGACCTCCCCGTCCGCCACCCGGACGGCCGGGAGCCACAACCCCTCTGGCCAGTCGAGCGTCTCGTCGATCCGCGGGAAACGGCTCAGCGCCATGGTGGCGAACGCACCGCCCGGCAGGCCCCCTGCCATCACGAGGCCGGCTCGGCGCGGATCGACGAGGCCGCGCAGTGCGAGCGTGGGTGAGAGCGGGCGGAAACGGGCTAGTCCGCTCCGGTCCGTTCCGGTCTGGGCCCGAATCTCCGCCCGCTCCTCGTCGGTGGGAGGAGTCGTCACTCCGTCGAGCAGCTCCTCGACGGACGCGCCCGCCTTGAGGGAGGTTCCGATCGCAGCTCCCGCCGAGGTTCCGACCACCAGGTCGGCATCGACGACCCGGAGGTCGAGTTCGGTCTCCAGGGCTCGGGCCACACCGAGATGGAATCCCCATCCGCTGGAGCCCCCGGCGCCCAGAACGACAGCGACCGTCATCCGGGGAGCGCTCGGCTCGGTCCGCGCACCGTTGGGGCACCGATGTCGGCTGTCCGGCCCGCCGCGAGGCCCGCGTCGAGTCCCGCGCCCGAGGAGATCGACGGCCGGTGGGCGCCGAGATATGGGAAGAGCCGTCGCATCTCGGTGTCGACCTCCGCGTCGACCGATGCGAGCACCGGGTGGACGCCGGGGTCCGACTGTTGTTCGACGATCTCCCGGTCGGCCTTGTGGAGCCGTCGGCCGACCTCGTCGGCGTACCCGATCAGAAACGCCTGGCGGAACGAGCGCGTCCGATTTCGGCCAAACGCGTCGACCTTGCTGCCCTCCGCCGTCATGACCGTGGTGGCCTGCAGGAGAAGCGATGTGTACAGCAGCTCGATGTTGGCCCGGTCGACGTCGGTGCCCACGAGCGTCACCAGACCAGCGCGCTTGTCCCACACCGCGCGGCAGCGGTTGGCGCGAGCGATCGCGCCGAGGAGCGAGAAGCGTGCGGAGGCGTAGGGATCGCCGAGCTCGATCTCGGTGGTGGCGACTCTCGCTGCATCGCCGACGTCGAGCATCGCCGCGTCGATCGCGTGCTGGGTCATGAGTGCCTGGGCCTTCGCGGCGAAGGCCATCGCTTCGGCTTCGTAGGGGGTGGCCTCGGCTTTGGCGGTGAGCCGCCGGATCTTGTCGAGGATGTCCGATGTCATCAGTGGGTCTCCCGAGTTGGAGGTGCTCGGGGAAGTCCGTGAAGTATGCCGTGGATCCAGGTGTGCACCTGTGTGGAGACGACGAGCGGGTTGCGGTCATCGCCGCATCACCCTTCCGTTCTTCTGCAGGGAGGTCGTTCGAGAACGTCACCCGGTACTTGCCCGGCTCCGTCGTCGCGAGACCGATGTAGCGCTCGCCCAGGCGGGTGAATCGCCCGAAGGGGTTGGGCTCGTCCTGCTCATCGACGGCGATCGCCGACGTGAACTCGGTCCAGCAGCGGTCGATCGCCCGCGCATCACGGCCAGGTGATCGTCGAAGTGGCGATAGACCGCCGTGGGGCTCACCCCCGCCCGACCGGCGACCGCCCCGAGGCTCACTTTGTCGAGCGAGCTCTGCTCCGCGAGCAGTTCGGCTGCCGCGTCGAGCAGATCGGAGTGGAGCTGCGCGGTCCTCCTGTCCGTGACGTCCTTCGCCTTCGCGACCTCGGGGATCACGTTCATCGAGCTGTTCGGACCCGGTCTGGGCATCGCCGTTCTCACCGACGCCTTCGTTGTGGGGGCGACGCTCGTCCCGGCGCTCATGAAGCTGGCCGGGTCCGCCAACTGGTGGGCCCCGGTTGGATGCGCCGGATCTACGAGCGCTTCGGGCTCGAAGAAGGGCAGGCCACCACGACCTCGTTCCGGATTGATGTGCTCGGCGAGTCGCCGGAGGGCGCGGACGTCCCTGACGACCTGAGCTCGATCGGGTCGTTCGAGGACGACGCGTCAGACGAAAATCTCGCGATCTGAGGAGAGGTCGGGGGCATCCACGTCACCCCCTAGTCGCCGACTGGGTCACCGCCAGGCGGCGCAGCGCAGGGTCTCGCCTGCAGGTCCGGGCTCGCCCGTGGGGCCCCGCTCTCCGGCTGGTCACGCGGGCCAGGGACTCGGGCGACGTCCTCGAGCGCCTCCGCCAACTCGGCGCGATCGACGGCGCTCTCGTCCGACACGACCTAGTGCAGGCTCTGCAGGAAGGCCACCAGCGCGCTGTTGACCTCCTCCGGATGCTCCTGTTGGAGCCAGTGGCCCGCGCCCTCGATCATCTCGAGATGACGAAGGTCGGGGAGCGACGTGCGCAGCAGCTCGATCGCGTCTGGGGTGTTGCCGGCGATGAGGTCGGTGGTGCCACCCATGTAGAACGCCGGTTGCCTCACCGTCGAGCCGACCCACGGTGCGAGGCAGGCCGGAAGGTTCTTGATGTTGCGGTACCAGTTGAGGCCCCCGCGGAAGCCGGTCCTCGAGATCTCTGACACGTAGAAGGCCAGATCCTCCTCCGTGAGCCACGCGGGAAGCTCGTCCGGCACGATCAGCTGCTCGGACATCATCTCGCCGGCCGGGAAGAAGCCGTCCCACCCCTCCTCGCGATGGCCGTCGCGGATCACGTCGCCGCTGATGGTGTACAGGACGCCGCGCATCGTCCGCTCGATGTCGGCCTCGAGGTCAGCCTCGGCCGTGCCCGGCTCCTGGAAGAAGAGGCGGTAGTAGTCCCGCTCGGGTCCTGCGGCCTGGGCCATCATCATGTTCATGTCGACGCCTTCGGGCAGGGCGCCGATCGGGGGGATGAACGGCACAGAGAGCGCAGCGACTCCGGCGAACATGTCGGGACGCATCAAGGCGGAGTACCAGGCGACCGGCGCGCCCCAGTCGTGCCCGACCACCACTGCCGATTCGGCTCCGATCGCGTTGACCACGCCCACAACGTCCCCGACGAGGTGGTTGATCGTGTAGGCGCCGATGTCCTGCGGAGCGGACGTGCCGCCATAGCCACGCATCGACATGGCGACCGCCTGATAGCCGGCCTCGGCGACCGCGGGGATCTGGTGCCGCCACGAGTACCAGCTCTCCGGCCAGCCGTGGCAGAACACGACGAGCGGCCCTTCGCCCTGGCTGACGTAGTGGATATCGATCCCGTTGGCTTGGGCTGTGTGGTGTTCGACGTCGCTCACGGCGCTGAGCTTGTCACAGCCGGTCGACCCTCTCGGCCGTCCGGGAGATTTCAGTGTCGCGAGAGATTCCTGCGAGCCGGGCTGCATGGGCAGGGGGTAGGTTCCGCCTGAACATCGAGGGGGACGGGAACATGGACGAACTTCGATTCGATGACCGGGTCGCGCTCGTCACCGGTGCCGGCGGCGGGCTCGGGCGCGAACACGCCCTGCTTCTCGCGGCTCGGGGCGCTGCCGTGGTGGTGAACGATCTCGGCGCCCCGACCATGGGTGGTCAAGATCACGACCCTGGGCCGGCGCAGACGGTGGTGGACGAGATCCGTGCGGCGGGTGGAACAGCGATGGGGGACAGCAACTCGGTCGCCTCGCGAGAGGGCGCCGAGGCGATGGTGGCGGCGACCCTCCAAGAGTTCGGACGGCTCGACATTGTCATCAACAACGCAGGCATCATCCGCAACCGGACGTTCCTCAACATCGGCGAGTACGAGTTCGAGCCTGTTCTCGACGTGCACGTGAAGGGCGCCTTCTTTGTTACTCGCCCGGCGTATGAGCACATGAGATCTGCTGGCTATGGGCGCATCGTCAACACGAGTTCGGGATCGGGTTTGTTCGGCAGCTTCGGGCAGAGCGCATACGCGGCCGCCAAGGCCGCGATCTACGGGTTCACCCGCACGCTCGCTCTCGAGGGGGCCAAGTACGGGATCAACGTGAACGCCATCGCCCCCGGCGCGCTGACCCGCATGACCGGCGACGTGTTGGGCGATGGCAGTCCCGCCTCTGAGGACCTCGGCCTGGACGGTGAGGACCTGGTGGCGCAGATGGGACCTCAGCAGGTTGCCCCTGCGGTGGTCTACCTCTGCCATGAGTCCTGCGAGCTCACGGGCGAGGTCCTGTCCGCGGCCGGCGGGCGAGTGGGCCGCATCTTCATGGGCGCCACGATGGGCTTCTACGGGGACGATCTGACCCTGGAGGACATCGCGTCAGGGATCGACGAGATCTGCGACGAGGCCGGTTACATCGTTCCGGCCGACGTCAACGAGGAGATGGAAGGCCTCCTCATGCAGCACCTGTGAAGTTGAGTCACTTCGGTGTCTGACACCAAAGTGACTCAACTTCAGGTCAACGCGGCGAGGGCCGCTTCGTACTCGTCTTGTTCGAGGCCGTGAGGGTAGAGGCACACGAGATCGATGCCCGCTTCGTCGTAGGCAGCGAGGCGTTCCCTGGCGGAACCGAGATCGCTCGCGTCGAAGCAGGTCCCGGCGATGATCTCCTCCGGTGTGGTGAGACCCTGGCGCACGAAGTGGTGGTGGTAGTTGGCCATCGCGTCGTAGTTGACGGCGTCGGTGTGAAGGGCGTCGTACGGGGACGGGCGGATGTACAGCACGGTCAGCGGGGTGCGGCCCGTGCCACGGCCGGCCTCGTGCGCCCCCTGCACCGTTTCGGCCGCGTGCTCGGGGGTCAGCCAGTTGAGGACGACGCCGTCCGACTTTGCCGCTCCGAGCTCCACCATCTTGGGTCCGAGCGCGCCCACCACCACGGGGAAGCCCTTCCCGAACTCCACACCGAAGCGCGACTGACCCATCAGCTCGTCCAGCGCAACGTCCATCCAGCGCAGTGGCGAGCTCGGGAACGGGATACCGAGCCGGTTGGCGGCCTCCCGGTGTGAGACTCCGATGCCCAGGGTGAACCGACCCTCGGACTGTTCGTTCAGCGACGCGGCGCTGAGAGCGAGGTGCGGGAGCGAACGGAACGGTGCCGCCGCGACGCCCACCGCGCCCGTGATCGTGCTGGTTGCGGCGAACATCGCCGCGAGGCTGATGTACGGGCTGCGTCCGGCGAGCCCGCCGCCGGGCGTTCGGTTACCGCTCTCGGGGAGATAGATCGCCCGGTAACCGTGATCCTCTGCGAACTGACCCAGCCGCACGACATCGCCCACGGGCAGGTCCCGCATGCACACTCCGAGTTCCATGGCTGTCACTCTGCCAGATCGAACTCGATCGTCACCGGTGCGTGGTCGCTCGGCCGGTGGCCGGCCCGCTCCTCTGTGTCGATCTCGACGGCGGTGACCCGGTCGGCCACGTCGTCGCTGCAGAGGGCCAGGTCGATTCGTAGTCCTCGGTTGGACGAGAACATCTGCGGCCGGTAGTTCCACCACGTGTAGATCCCCGGGCCTAGATGGTGCTCCCGCGTCACATCGCGAAGGCCCGCCCGCTCGATCGCCGCGATCGCCGCTCGCTCCTCGCGCGAGGTGTGGGTTTGCCCGCGAAAGCGGGCCGGGTCGTACACGTCGATGTCTGCGGGCGCCACGTTGAAGTCACCGGC
>CAYUBX010000177.1:4227-6752 GCA_964443165.1 uncultured Acidimicrobiales bacterium | reverse complement strand
CTTCATCGCCGAGGGCACGTTGGTGGCACTCGATCTGGCGGGTGCCAACCGCGACGCCACGGTCTTCGGCGCTTCGGCGGCCGCGTACGACCCACATCGCGAGGTCCCCGCCGGCGTCCCGCGCTGGGGGATGAGCTTCGGCAGCGGCACCCATGCTTGCGTCGGCGCAGAACTCGACGGTGGACTGGAGATCGATCCGTCGAGGCCCACCGAGGAACGCCTCTTTGGCACGGTGGCAGTCATGGCCGACGCATTCCTTCGCGCCGGTGGTCGTGCCGACCCGGACCGTCCGGCCACGTACGACCCGAACTCCACCCGAAAGCACTACAGCAGCTACCCGGTGATCTTCACCGGACCGGATCCGACCACCTGACACCGGATCACCCGACACCAACGGAGGCCCCATGGCCGACATCACCGTCACCACGTTCGCCGATGCTCGCGAGTGCTATCGCAACAAGGATCTTCGCCAGGCTCTGTATGACGCCGGCGAGGTGATCATGGGCGACGTGCTAGTGAACCTCCACGACGACGAGCACCGGTCCCGACGCCGCCTTGAGAACCGTCTGTTTCGTCGCGACACCTTCTTCCACTACGAGAGGGACCTGTTCCCCGAGATCATCGAGGCGACGGTCAAGCCCTATATCGCCGAGGGTCGAGCCGAACTGGTCGACTTCAGCCACCAACTCATGATGAATCTCGCGGCGCTCACCGCCGGGGTCGATCGGCCCCGCGGCACCCCGGAGGAGACGTTCCACCTGTACGACTACCTCACCACCTTCATCGAGGGGGCCACCCTGGCGCATTACACCGGTGACAAGGAGGCGAAGGCCGCAGAGGTCCAGGCCCACCTGGAAGCCTTCCACGAGGAGTTCCTCCAGCCGGGCATCACCCGGCGCATGTCGCTGCTCGAGCAGTTCGAGGCCGGTGGTCTCGACGAAGACGAGTTGCCACGTGATGTCCTCATGGTGCTACTGCGCAACCAAGACAAGATCGCGCTGGATCGCGAGTCCATCCGCCGGGAGATCGCGTTCTACCTGCTGGCTGGAGCCCACACGTCGGCCACGGCGTTCACCCGGTGCATGCACAACATCTTCAAGTGGCTCGAAGCCCATCCCGAGGACGCCGATCGGGTACGGCTCGATCGCGTGTTCGTGCAACGTGCGACCCACGAGACGATTCGGCTGCAGGGCTCATCGCCGGTCTCGATGCGCTGGGCTCTGACGGACATGGAGCTGAGCTCGGGAGTCTCGATCGCGAAGGGTGATCGGGTGATCATCGATCTGCTGACCGTCAACCGGGATCCGTCCGTGTACGGGCCCACTGCCGAGGAGTTCGATCCGGACCGCACGCTCGACGACGGAGTCTCGCCGTGGGGGCTCAGCTTCGGACAGGGAATGCACGCCTGCATCGGACAGGACCTCGCCGCCGGGCTGGTGTTCGAACCGGGAGAGACCGAGCAGGAGCATCTGTTCGGGCTGGTGCCGGTTGCGGTGCAGACGATGTTCGACCATGGCTGTCGGCCCGACCCCGACAACCCTCCGGAGATGGACGAATCCACCACCAGGCCGTACTTCGGCAGGTATCCCATAGTCTTCAGGGGGTGATCGTCGCTGAGGGGTAACCAGGGCATCGGCCGCGCGCCGTCAGAGGGACGTCGGGTGTGAGCGTAAGGCGCCCGGTGGTCGACATCGCCGGCGTGGGCATGACGCCCCAGGCCAAGACCCTGCCGTCGGCGCCGGGATGTCCATCGACGACGTGTTCGAGGCTTACGACATCACCACCTGGGAGGTCGTTCGGCAGGTCGAGGTTGTGCGCCCACTGAGAGGTATGGCCGACGCGGGGCAGGTGCCAGATGCCGAGGTCGCGTTCGTGACCAGAAGGGGGCTCAGGCAGACGAGAACCGCTCGGTCAACTCGGACGTGCCGAGTGTCGAACCGTCGCCGACGCCGATCTCGATGGCGGGCCAGTTGCCGTCCGCGAAGATCACCAGCACCGTGACGCCTTCCGGGCCGGCGATCAGCGGTCCGTAGCCCTTGTTGGCCAGGCCGATGCGGATGTCACCCTCGTGCAGCCAGCGGCCGCTGACCTGCTGCGATCCCTTGAGAATTACTTCGGCGTAGTCGCAGCCGTGCGTGTGCGCCTCGATCCGGCAATGGGGCGGGAACTCAGCCTTGAACACGGTGGGTGACTCGGGATCGCTCGGGCGCCCGATCCGATACTGACTGGTGACGACCCCTGTGGCCTCGAGGGTGATCGATCCCAGCTCATCCCATGAGGTGACGATGTGGCCTCGTCGGTCCAGCTCGGCCTCGATGGTCTCGGTGCTGAGCTCTTCGGTGGTTTCCGCTGTGTCGGCCATGAATCGACTGTAGCTCCGGTCGGGGGTGGCGGCCCGACTTCGGGCGAATAGTGTGCAGGAATTGGACCGGGGTGTCAGGGCGCGGAGTGTGCCTGGGGGAGACGAGGGTGGCGAGGTGGCCAAACTCTGAGATGCTGAATCCACACATGCGGGAGAAGTGAAG
>CAYUBX010000177.1:0-4217 GCA_964443165.1 uncultured Acidimicrobiales bacterium | reverse complement strand
CCTGGCCAGCCCGCCCCTGCGATCGGGCGAGATCGCCGCAATGTCGGCGAAGTTCGCCGAGGGCTACGCCCGCATTCGGGAGGTCACCGACACCGATGGCGCCTGCGCGGCGTGGGCCAAGGCTCTATACATTGCGTGCGCCGCTGCGGTGCGGCACCATCCCGAACTGCTGCACAGGGAGCTGGCCCGTGCCGCGGACCTGGGCCTCAGCCTTGGCGACGCCAGGGGAGCGGCGCTGGCGGTGCTCATCAGCCGTGGTGAGGCTGTGTACGCCGACTTCACCGCGGCGGTCGACGCGGCCTTCGACGCGTCGACCGACACCGACCTCGTGGACGTGCCCGACTTCGATCTCGACCGCGATGCCTGCCTGGAGTACTTCCACGGCTACTTCGGCTTCGTCCCCGACTACATCGAGGTCATGGCGTCCGAAGCACCCCGGGCGCTGGAGGGCTACGTGTTGATGCGCCAGTGGTCACTGGCCGAGAACATGCTCGACGCCAAGCACGTCGAACTGTTGCTGTGCACCGTCAACGCGGCCGAGTTCTAGTCCCGGTTCGTCAATGTGCACGCCAATGGTGCCCGCAACGCCGGGGCCACCGAGGCCGAGATCGTCGAGGCGGTCATCTGCGCGATCCCCGTGTCGGGTGTGGCCTCCTGGCTGCCCGGCGCCGACGGCATCGTGATGGGGCGCTCATCGTGATGGGGCGCTCATCGTGACCCAGTCCGCGCGCCCATCGAGCCAGACCATCCAGGCCCAGAAGAAGAGCGCGCTCGTCGCCCAGCAACTGGTCGACGAGATCGTTGAGCGCCGTCTCGTCGCCGGCGACCGTTTGGAGGCCGAGGCGGTCATGTGCGACCGTTTCGGGGTTGGTCGCAGCACCGTTCGTGAGGCCCTTCGCATCCTTGAGAACCATGGCGTGGTGAGGATCAGGACCGGCCCCGGCGGCGGTCCTGTGGTGGCCCCTTTCGACGGTGGGTTCCTGGGCAGCACCATGGCTCTGCACCTCCAACTGACGGGAGCGACATTCCGCGACGTGCTCGACGCCCGATTGTTGCTCGAGCCCGCCATCGCCGCCGCAGCGGTCGAGAACCGCGACGAGGAGGCGCTGGCAACACTCCGCAAGATCGTCGATCACGGCGATGATCCCACCACTGACGGCGGGACGCTGGTGCACGAGGCAGGAGACTTCCACGACGCGGTCGCCGCCGGTTCCGGCAACGCCTTCTTCCGTTCGCTCCTGCTGGCGCTGCACGAGATCACCGAACCCTTCGCCCAGCGGCTTCCCTGGCAAGGGGAGCGACGTGAGCGGCTGATTCACGACCACCGCCGGATCGTCGAGGCGATCGAGAACGGCGATGCGGCCATGGCATCGAAGGTCATGCGGGGTGATCTGATGGAGTTCATCGGCTTCGCCGAAGAGGTTGCGCCGGACCTGCTCGACGAGCCGATCACCTGGGGTGGTTCGTCACGGTGAACGCAGGCCTCAGAAGTCAGAAGTCCGTCGAGTCGAGGTGGACCACCTGGTGCACGATCAGCCCGTCGATGATGGTGCACACGTCGGTCCCGGACGCCGCCACCGGCGTGCCCGCGAGATGCCATCGGAATGTCGCCGTCGATCCGTCGATGGACAGGTCGTCGAACACCACCCGGCCTTGGCCGAGTCGAGCCGGAACGGTGGCGAAGTACGCGGCGATCGCGGCCTGACCCCGATGGGTCTCTCCCGCCCGCTCGATGACGGCGTCTGCTGCATAGTCGGCGGCCATGGCCTCGGGGTCGCCGGCTTCGACTGCGCCCAGATGGCGCCGAGCCACCGATGCCACATCGGGGCCGCAAGGACTGGTCGCGGGTTGCCGCGACGTCGAGTGGTCGCTCATACAAACCGAACCGTACCGAAGGACCGAACTCTACCGAAGGGCGATGTGTGATGGTCGATCACCTCGATGACAGCAGCCTCCAGCGGGGCGTTCACCGCGACGTCTACAGCCTTCCCGACCTGCTGGCCCGCGCCGTCGAGCGCGACGGCGACGCCGACGCGCTGGTGTTCCCGTCCGGCCGGGTGACCTTCACCGGCATGTACGACCGGGCTGTCGACGCGGCCCGCGCGCTGCTGTCGATGGGCATCGGAAGGGGCGGCCGCGTGGGCATCTTGATGTCGAACTGCCAGGAGTTCGTCGACGTGCTGCTCGGTGCCCAGATGGTCGGCGCATGGCCGGTTCCCATCAACGCGAGATACAAGGCAGCCGAGCTGCGTCACGTCATCGTCGACGCCGGTCTTCGGGTGCTGGTTACCACTGATCGCATCGTGGAACACGTCGACTTCGTGGCCCTACTCTCCTCGGCGTTCCCGGACCTGGCCGGTGCGCCCGACCCGACGTCGCTCGAACTCGCCGACGCTCCCGACCTGCAGACTGTCATCCTGTTCGGCGACCGCACGCCGCCCGGCTTCATGGGAGGCGACGAGTTCGTCTCGCTGGCTTCATCGGTCGATCCTGCGTCAGTGGAGGCTGCTCGCGAGCGCATCGCTCTGCGCGACGTGGCGATGATGATGTACACGTCGGGCACTACGGCCATGCCGAAGGGTTGCCCGATCTGTCACGAGGCCCTCGTACGCCCGGCGATGGAAGCGGGCCGGACCCGCTTCCACCTCACCTCCGAGGATCGGATGTGGGATCCCCTGCCGATGTTCCACATGAGCTTCGTGTTGCCGCTGATCGCCTGCATCGACGCGGGCGCCAGCCTGCTGTCTATGGAGTACTTCGAGCCCGGCGAGGCCATCGCGTACATGCGGAGCGAGGCCGCCACCGTCGACTTCGCCAGCTTCCCCACCATCACAGAGGCGATCCTGAACCACCCGGACCACGATCCGTCCGAGAGCACCGTGAGGCTGGTGAATAACGTCGGCCCGCCTGATGTCCTGGCGTCGATGCAGCAACGCATGCCGAACGCCGTGCAGATCAGCGCCTACGGGATGACCGAGTGCGGAGGTGTGATCTCGTTCGGTCATGTCGAGGACACCCTCGAGCGGCGTTGCGGTACGTCGGGCCGACCGTTCCGTGGTATCGAGGTCCAGATCCGTGACGTCGACACGGACGAGGTTCTCGGTCCCGACGAGCCGGGCGAGATCTTGGTCCGGGGCTGGTGCTTGTTCGAGGGCTACCACAACGACGACGACAAGAACGCCGAAGCATGGACCCCCGACGGCTGGTTTCGTACCGGCGACATCTGCTCGCTCGACGCCGACGGTCGCATCACTTACGTGGGTCGTGTGAAGGACATGCTGAAGGTGGGAGGCGAGAACGTGGCTGCGGCCGAGATCGAGGGCCACCTCTCTCTGCACCCGGGCGTGATGCTGGCGCAGGTGGTGTCTGCCCCCGACCCGAAGTACATGGAGGTGCCGGTGGCGTTCATCCAACTCGTTGACGGTGCATCGACCACCGAGGACGAGCTGATCGACCATTGCCGGGGAGCGATCGCCAGCTTCAAAGTGCCCCGCCACATTCGGTTCATCGACGAGTGGCCAATGTCGGCGACGAAGATCCAGAAGGTGCGGCTGCGCGAGCGAATTAGGGACGAACTGGCCGCCGCGGGATCACAGCAGGCCGGCTGACTGTGCGTGGTGCCGGCCCCGTCATCGCCGTGTCGGCGCTGTGCACCGGACTCGGCGCCGCGTTGGGGTTCACGCCCGGCTTCACCGCCACGGCCCTGCGTGACGACCTGGGCATCTCCCGCGGCCAGGTGGGGCTTCTGATCAGCCTGTACTTCGGTTGCACCGGGTTGGCGTCGGTCACCGCGGCGCGGTTCACCGATCGTCTCGGGGCTCGGCGCGTCGTGGTACTCGACATGGCGGCCGTCTCTGCGTCGGGCGTGATTAGCGCCCTCGCGGGTACGTACTGGTCGCTTCTCGTGGCCGCCGTCCTGGGTGGTTGCGGCTATTCGCTCGTCAATTCGGGCACGAACGTGGCTATCGCTCGGTCGGTGTCCGTCGGCCACCGGACGCTGGCGATGTCGGTCAAGACAGCGGGTGTTCCCGGCATGGCCGTGGTTGCAGCAGCGCTCGGTCCCTGGGCCGCTGGTCGGTGGGGCTGGCAGCAGATCTCGTGGCTCATCGGGATCCTCGGCGCTGCCGTTGCGGTCGCGGCGTGGCTCGTCCTCGACGACGAGCGACCGATTCCCGCTGCGGCCAGCGGTGAGCGGGCCGGGCGGGCTGCGCTGCCAG
>CAYUBX010000176.1:0-6768 GCA_964443165.1 uncultured Acidimicrobiales bacterium | reverse complement strand
AGCCGGCTCGTGTCGGTCGTCGAGACGCAGGACGCCGCGAAGCTCGGGGGCTCGGACGAACTCTTCGGTCATGTGGACCTGGACGGCGCCGTGGGCGATGGCCGAGGGGTGTGCCCACATGACGAGGCCCGGCGGTCGAGGCTCGCCTTCGCCCAGACCGTTGATGTCGTTGCCCGACACGTCGGGGAAGAGGTCGGTGATCTCGGGCGGGGGCGACCACACAGGCGTGGTGCGGGGCCGGGTCACCCGGTTGGGCTTCCGAGATGCCGTCACCCCGCCACCCTATTCAGGGCTACTCGGCGGCGCGGAAGGTGACGCCGTTGCCGTCACGGTTGAGCAGCGTCATGTTGGGACCGCGGAGCTCGATCGTCGCGTCACCCGTTGCGAAGAACTCGTTGAAGGCGTCTGTGTACGCCTGGCTCGGGCAGTCCGCCGTCGGCGCGGCAGGGTCCCGCGGTCCGAACTGCATCTCGCCGTCACCTCCGACAGGTCCGCCCGTGCTGCCGTCGCTGTACTCCACAGCGGCGGTGAACCCGCCGCACCCGTCGTCGCCGCGCATCGTGGAGTCGACGATCTCGATCCACCCGTCCTCGGGAACCGCCATGGCCATCGCGACGTGACCCTGGATGAAACCGGTGATCGTCCACCGAGTCCCGGTCACCGAGCGGTCCGGGTCCGCGACCTCTCGGTCCAGGAACTCGATCGTGACCGAGTCGGACGTGAGCACCAGCCGGTCGCCGTCGAGCGTGATGGTGGGACGAGAACTGAGGAAGCCTGCGACGAAGTCGTCCTGTGCGTGGCGTTCTGGATCGCACCCCATCTCGGTCATCCCGAAGCTCTCGGCCACGAGGGTGGTCCCGTCGATGGTGAACGGGCCGCCGATCGAGTTGCAGCCCGCGGAGGCCCCGAGCTCGGTGGCCCGGAACGTCAGTTGGATCCGCGTGCCAGCCACCAGATCGCGAGGGGCGCCGTCCTCGGTGATCGAGACCGACCAGAAGGACCGATCGTCGAGATCGTCGGGGGTCCCGGAGGTGACCGTGGTGTCGGCATCACCGCAGGCAGCGGCGGCGAACCCGAGACCGACGACGGACATGAGAAGACGGCGGAGTGAGTGCGTCATGTCCGTTGGACGTCCGGCGGCCCTCCGCCGGTTCCCGCTTCGAGAGCGGGCGAACCCATCACCGAGCGCTGGCGCCGCCGTCGAGAGTGAGAACGACGCCGCTGACGTGGCTGGCCCGAGGCGACACCAGAAACGTGACCACATCCGAGACCTGTTCGACCGTTCCCGGCGCTGGATCGGTGGGGATCAGCTCCTCCCACCTGTCTGCGTCGCCCAGCTCGTCGGTCGCCATTCGCTTCAGCAGATCCGACATGCGGTCCGTCACGATGAGACCGGGGTTGACCGCGAGGACGCGGACGCCCGACTGCAGGCTGCGACTGCCGAGCGCCTTGCTGAGGCCGACAAGCCCGCTGTTGCCGACCGCTCCCGCGATGTAGTTCGGCTGTGGCCGGTCCGCCGCGGCGCCGATCACGTTGAGAATCACACCCGCGCCGCGCTCGATCATCGCTGGGAACACCTCGCGGCACAGGTTGATGTAGCCGAACACCTTCAGGTCCCAGGCATCACGCCAGGTCCGCTCGTCGACCGTTGCGATGTCGCCGCCTGGGATGGCGCCGGCGTTGTTGACCCAGATGTCCGGCACGCCGGTGGCACTGACGAGCGCCTGCTGGCCGTCGGGGGTGGACAGGTCGAGAGCGTGTGCGGCGGCTGTCACGCCGGGGGCTTCCGACTCGATCGCAGCGATCGCCGATTCGAGGACGTCTGCGGAACGGGCGGAGATGTGGACATCACACCCTTCTCGAGCGAGCGCCACGGCGCAGCCCAGCCCGATGCCCTTCGAGGCTCCTGTGATGACGGCGGTCTTCCCTGCGAGCTGGAGGTCCATGATCCACTCCTCTGGTCAGCGGCGAACCTAGCCCCGATCCTCCGTCTGCCAGCTTGTCGGGCGACTGGGCTCGCGCGGAAAGCTGGCAGACGGGTGGTGAACGAGCGGGATCGTCCGGCCTCGGCGACAATGGGGCTCTTCGTTGTGCAGCGTCAGGGGAGGACAGATGGGCGATCGACTCGAAGGCAAGGTGGCGGTCATCACGGGTGGTGCGAGCGGAATGGGCCTGGCCACCGTGGAGCTCTTCCTCGACGAGGGTGCGTCCGTCGTGATCGGCGATCTCAACGCAGGCAACGGGCGGGCCGCTCTCGATCGTCTCAGCAGCGAGGGTCACGGCGACCGTGTTCGCTTCACCACGACCGATGTCTCGGTCGAGGACGACGTTGCGGCGATGACCGATCTGGCGGTGGAGGCCTTCGGGCGACTCGACGTGGTCTTCAACAACGCGGGGATCGGTGGCGCCTTCGGCCCCATCACGGAGATCGACGTCGAGGACTGGGACACCAGCTTCGCCGTCCTCGTGCGATCGGTGTTCCTCGGAACGAAGCACGCCGCCCGAGTCATGATCCCGCAGGGATCCGGCGGGTCCATCATCAACACGGCGTCGATCGCCGGTATGGGTGGCGGCGCGGGTCCGCAGGCCTACTCGGCTGCCAAGGCGGCGGTCGTCAGCCTGGCCAAGACGACCGCGCTCGAACTGGCCGAACACCGCATCCGCGTGAACGCCATCTGCCCGGGGATCATCTTCACGCCCCTCATGCACAGCGGCAACGAGGAGCAGGCCGAAGAGGTCGTGGCCGAGCTCCAGCCGTGGCCCGACCGCGGCGAGGGTTCGCACATCGCGGCGACGGCGCTCTTCCTCGCCTCCGACGAGTCCGAGTTCATCACGGGTCAGGAGCACATCGTCGACGGTGGTCTGCTGGCCGCCGGCCCACGGATCAACGGCCGGATGCACAATTCCCGCAACCTGCACCGTATGGCCGGCATGGCCCACGGAACCTCGGGGTTGCCGGCGACCGTTCGCCGCCTCTGATCTCGGGTCGGGTCAGCCTTCGAGGTCGGCCCGGTGGTCGGGGTGGGCGATCGAGATGAGCAGCTCCGCTCGCTCCTCGAGGGTCCGGCCTCTGAGCTCCACTGCTCCGAACTCTGTCACCACGACGTCGGCGGTGTAGGAGGGAAGGGTGGTCGGAGCGCCCTCGGCGACCCGCCGGACGATCTTGGAGATCTTGCCCTTCGCGGCGGTTGACGGCAGCGCGAGGATCGACCGTCCGCCGGTGGCGACCGAGGCGCCGAATGCGAAGTCCGGAGCACCGCCCGGCCCCGAGATGTAGCGGCCCGAAGCGAACTCGGAGTTGCACGACCCATCGAGGGCGATCTCCACGGTCGACTGCAACGCCACGAAGTTGGCCACGGAGGCCATCCCGGGGATGCCGTGGCTGTGATCGCCGTGGACGAGCCGGACCCGGGGATTGCGGTCGACCCAGTCGTACGCCTTTCGGGTGCCGATCACCTCGGCGGCGACCGAGATCCCTGGATCTCGGCCCTTGTTCATGTTGTCGACAGCGCCGCTCTCCACGAGGTCGACGCACGCGTCGTTGACCATGCCGCCGTGAAGCCCCAGACCCTTCCGGTCCGTGAGGGTGGACATCACCGCGTCGGGCACTGCGCCGATGCCGAACTGCAGGGTGGACCCGTCTGTGATGTACGGCTCGACATGGCGCGCGATCGCCGCCGAGGTGTCGTCGATCGGAGCCGGTGGTAGCTCGGCGAGTGGTTCGTCCACCTCGACGAGAAGATCGAAGTCGGTGATGTGCCGTTCGCCCACGCCAAACACGTGGGGCATCTGTGGGTTGACCTGCCCGATCACCAGCGGCGCCGTCTCGAGAAGCGCGGCGTGTGCGCCGGCGGAGGTTCCGAGGGTGAGGTTGCCATCGGAGTCGGGCGGACTCACCTGGCACATCAGGACGTCCGCCGCCAGCGGTCCGTCGGGCGAGCAGAGGCCGACGAAGTCGCTGTATCTGGCCGGGATGATGGAGAACGC
This sequence comes from uncultured Acidimicrobiales bacterium, assembly GCA_964443165.1. Taxonomy (GTDB): domain Bacteria; phylum Actinomycetota; class Acidimicrobiia; order Acidimicrobiales; family Poriferisodalaceae; genus JAYPWI01. The sequence continues at coordinate 2,781 of CAYUBX010000176.1, read as the reverse complement.
CGGGTGGTCCAGTCCGTTCCTCATCGAGCCCGTGGGCTGCATCGACTTCCACGAGAACGGCTCACCGAGATGCTGGAGCGGCGCTGGCTCTCGCAGGATGAAGGCGCCCACGAACTCCAGTGCGCTCCACGACTCGCGTTCCTCGGCGAGGCGGTCGAGGAGGCCGTACGGCGTTCCGGTCGCCTGGCCGATGTACAGCCGCGATCCATCGGGGATCTCGGCGGGGAAGTCGTCGATGCTGATCTGGCGTCCGGCCCGGTTACCCATGGGCCGAGAATCTACGCAGCTCGAGTAGCAGCGCGCGGAGACCTCAGCGGTCGCTGCTCCAGATCCGCTGATACGTCCGCTCGATCACAGCCTGAAAATTCCGCGAAATGGGCATTTTCGGGATGCATTTCGCCCGTCACGTCGTTCCCTCTCCATGGCAGTTGACACCCAGACGACGCCGGGGATGCGTGCATCCACCCACAACCTCATCCGCCGGGTCGCCCTCATCGGGATCATCGCCGTCTCGGCGATCGCTGGACTACTGGTGTCCGCCGCGCGCGACTCTGACGAGCGGGTCTCCAACGATCTCGCGGCGCCAGCCAACCCGGCGCCCTTGTCGGACGTCGAGTTCGTGACCTTCGACGGTGAGACCGTGACGCTCGCCGACTTTCGCGGCAGACCCGTGGTGGTGAACTTCTGGGCGTCGTGGTGTCCGGCGTGCATCGCCGAGATGCCCGACTTCGAGAAGGTTCACCAGGCCTTCGGCGACGACGTCGTCTTCATCGGTCTCGCCATCCAGGACGAACGAGCGGCCGCGGAGGTCCTCGCTGTCGAGACCGGGGTGACGTATCTGCTCGCAGAGGACCCGCCCGGAGACTTCTTCGAGGCGTACGGCGGTATCGCCATGCCGACCACGGTGTTCCTGACCGCGTCGGGCGAACTGTTCGAACGGCACAGCGGGATCCTCACGGAGAGTTCGCTCACCGACAAGATCAACGAGCTCCTGGAGGCGGCAGCATGAGCAACACGTGGCAGATCTGGGGGATCGCCTTCACCGCTGGCATGGTCTCCACGGTCAACCCGTGCGGCTTTGCGATGCTGCCGGCCTATCTCTCCTACTTCCTCGGGCTCGAAGGGAAAGACGCTGGGTCGCGCGTCTCGGCCGGCCGGTCGCTCGCTGTCGGTGTGGTCACCTCTGCTGGCTTCTTCATCGTGTTCGGCGTCGCGGGACTCTTGCTCAACGCGGGGGTGGATCGGGTGCGGGACTGGCTGCCGTATCTCGCGATCGCCGTCGGTGTGGGGATCGCAGCCCTCGGTATTGCCATGCTGCGCGGCTTCGAGTTCACCGTCGCGCTCCCCAAGGCGCGGGGCGGGACCGGCAGTCGGTCGTGGGGATCGATGCTGATCTTCGGGATGTCCTACGCCACGGCCTCGCTCTCCTGCACGCTGCCCGCCTTTCTCGTCGTCGTGGTGGGAGCGATCAGCGGGGAGAACTTCATCACCGGCCTGGGCACATTCGTCGCCTACTCGCTCGGGATGGCCGTCGTGCTCGTGTCGTTGACGGTGAGTCTCGGAGCGGCCCAGACGGGCCTGCTCGGCCGGCTTCGCAGCGCCATGCAACACGTCAACCGCGTCTCGGCGGTGATCATGATCGTTGCGGGGGTGTACATCACCTGGTTCTGGACCACCGAGCTCGTCTCCGACGGCGATGACGTCACCGTCGCCGAGCGGCTCGTCGACGGCTGGTCGGGAAGCCTCACTCGGTTCTTGGAAGACAACGTGTGGTTCATGTCGTTCTTCCTCGGAGGCATCATCATCGCGGCGATCGTCTCGCAGGTCTGGCGACCTCGCGATGAAGAGTCCGACACCACCCAGCTCGAAGGAGCAGCCTCGTGAGCCACATCGATCCGCTCCGCGAGGCCCGCGCGCGCGTCGCGGACGACTCGCTCGATCTCCGCACCCTGGAGCCGGCAGGGCCCGCTTCGGACGACCCGGAGTTCCTCGCGGACGACCCAGCAGCGGTCGGCGAGGCGGTCGCGGGCCTCACCGTCGTCACGCCGACCACGGCGGGTGCAAGGAGCTGGGCCGGTCTGGTGAACGATCGTCCCGAGCTCGCGGAGTTCGCGGCCGCCCATTGGCTCGTGCCCACGAGCCGGTTGGGTCCTGCACCTGCCGGGTTGGTCGCGACTCGCGATCACCTCCATCGGCTCGCCTACAGCGTGGTCGCTCGTGCACGGCACCAGGTCAACGGCAAGTTCGGTCTGCGGTACACGCGCGGCGGCCTCGGCACGCCGTTCTTCGGACGCGACCAGCAGGTGCGCGTCCAGGGCACCTCACTGGTCGTCGTCGACGGCGGTGACGTCACCGTCCACGGAGTCACCACCCTCGCCACGGCAGGTCGCGCCGCCGGGGTCGAGCCGGCCTTCGAACCGGCGGCCGAGCACGACAGCCCCGAACTCGGAGACCTCGACCGACCGCTCGTGCTGCACCCCGATGCGATGGCCTTCCTCGGCGACTGGTTCGGCTTCGGGACCGCGGTGCTCGAGGAGTTGCGGGTCACGCCCGGCGCCGAGGACGTCGGTCGGGTGCAGCTGTGGCCGGGTCACCTCGATCCGGCGGTCGAGATCGGATCGCAGGACGCCGGCCAGCGCGCGACCTACGGCGCGAGTCCTGGCGACCACGCCCACGGCGAGCCGTATCTCTACGTCGGAGCGTGGGGCGACGTCGATCGAAGCGACCCGTTCTGGAACGAGGACAACTTCAACGGCGCCAGTCTTCCGTTCGCGGACCTCG
>CAYUBX010000175.1:0-6792 GCA_964443165.1 uncultured Acidimicrobiales bacterium | reverse complement strand
TGGGCAACCGGGTGGGTCTGTTCGACGCGATGGCAGGTATGGAGCCGGCGACGTCCGCGCAGATCGCGGACGCGGCCGGTCTACGAGAACGCTACGTGCGGGAATGGTTGGGTGGCATGGTCGTCGGAGGAATCGTCGAGTACGACGCGGCGGCCGGGACCTACCTGCTTCCGGCCGAGCACGCCTCGTGCCTCACGACCGCTGTCGGGCCGCGAAACCTCTCCACCATGGCGAAGTCGCTGTTCTCCACCGGATCGGCGGAGCCGTTGGTCGCCGAGTGCTTCCGCAACGGTGGCGGGGTGCCGTACACAGAGTACGAGGAGTTCCACCGGATCCAGCGCGAGCTGTCCGGCGCCGTGCAGGACGCCGCGCTCGTGCGCGGGGTGCTGCCCCTCGTGGAGGGGTTGCCCGAACAGCTGGAGACCGGCATCGAGGTCGCTGACATCGGCTGCGGCGCAGGGCACGCCGTCAACCTCATGGCCGCCGCGTACCCCAACTCGAGCTTCGTCGGGTATGACTTCTCCGAAGAGGCGGTCGGGATGGGTCGCGCCGAAGCGGCGGAGATGGGCCTCGACAATGCGGCCTTCGAAGCGGTGGACGTCGCGCAACTCGAGGCACCACAGCGCTTCGACTTCATCACGACGTTCGACGCAATCCACGATCAGGCACATCCCGACGTGGTCGTGGGCGCGATCAACCGTGCACTCAAAGACGACGGCACCTGGCTCTGTGTCGACATCGCAGGATCCAGCCACCTCGAGAACAACCTCGACGTGCCGATGGCACCGTTCTTCTTCACCGCGTCCACCATGCACTGCATGACCGTGTCGCTCGCCTACGACGGCGATGGTCTGGGGGCGATGTGGGGCGAGGAGAAGGCCCGCGAGATCTTCAACGACGCGGGCTTCAGCGATATCGACGTCCGCAAGGTGCCCGGCGACTCGGTGAACAACTACTACATCTGCCACAAGTAGCGGCCGGTCGAGGACCCGCTACGCCCGTGGGAGGCGGGTGGTAGACCGGTGCGATGGCTGCGTACCTCATCGTGAACTTCGACATCGACGACCCGGACTCCTACCGGGCGTACCAGAAGGGCGCCGTCCCGTCGCTCGGAATCGGCGACACCTCGCGGCTCGTGGCATACGACACCGCGACAACGGTCGTCGAGGGCGGTGGTGCGGGCACGCAGACGGTCGTGCTCGAGTTCGAGTCGATGGAAGCGGCCAGGGCTGCCTACGAGTCCGAGGCGTACCAGGAGGTCCTTCCTCAGCGGCTCGGCGCCACGAGCAACCACTTCGGCGTGCTGGTCGAAGGAGCCTGATCGACGTGGCTAGCGGGGATCGGTTCGAGAACGGCTTCGGTGGGATGGTTGCGGTCGTCACCGGCGGCGGCACGGGCATGGGCCGGGAGCTGGTGCGGCAGCTGACTGCGGAGGGGTGTGACGTCGCCACCTGCGACGTCATCATCGCCAACGCGGAGGAAACCGCGGCGATCTGCTCCGCCGACGGCAACCGCGGACAGGTTCTCGTTCACGAGGCAGACGTCAGCAGCGAGTCCGACATCGAGGGGTTCGCCGTGGCGGTTGCCGAGTGGCGGTCGCCGCTCAACCTTCTCTTCAACAACGCGGGGATCGGCGGTGGCGGAACGATCATCGCCCAGGACCGCGACCAGTGGGAGCGCGTGTTCAATGTCTGCTGGTACGGCGTGTACTACGGCACGCTGCACTTCGTGCCGCAGATGCTGGCCGCGCCGATCGGTCAGGTCGTCAACACCAGCTCGATCAACGGCTTCTTCGCCTCGATCGGACCGGGCTTCCCCCACAGTTCGTACAGTGCGGCCAAGTTTGCGGTGAAGGGGTTCACCGAGGCCCTGATCACCGACTTCGCCCTCAACGCACCGAACCTCAGCGCGTCTGTGGTGATGCCGGGGCACATCGGGACGTCGATCCAGACCAACTCCGACTCCCTCCTCGGATTCGACGACGTCGACAAGATGCGCCAGCGCTACGCCGACGCCGGCCGAGATGCGTCGCATCTCTCCGACGACGAGATCACCGAGCGCCAGGCCAAGCGGGGTGAGTCGTTCCGTGACCGGGCGCCGACGTCGGCCGCCGAAGCGGCGACGATCATCCTCGACGGCGTCCGTCGTGGCGACTGGCGGATTCTGGTGGGCGAGGACGCGGTGATGATCGACGAGTTGGTGCGCGCCGACCCGGAGAACGCGTACACCCCGGAGTTCTACGACCGGTGGGTTCGTGAATCAGCGACGATGCGTCTGTCCTGACGCTCGGTCAGTACCCGCGCTCCCAGTCGATCACGTTGTCGAGGGGCCGCCCGTCGAGAAGAGCCCGCAGGTTGCGGCAGAAGAGCTCGATCGGTCGGGGTGATCGTTCATCGGCACCAGCGGAGATGTGCGGGGTGATCAGGCACTTGGGGTGGCCCCACAACTCCTCGGGTGGGTTGCGTGAGAACTCCCCGATGTACACGTCGAGGGCGACACCTCCGAGGCGGTCGAGATGCGCGGCGAGCGCTGCCTCGTCGATGATCTCCCCGCGAGCGACGTTGGCGACGACGGCTCCATCCGGCAGGGCGGCGAACTCCTCCATGCCCATGAGGCCGGTGGTCTCCGGCGTCCACTGCCAGCAGAGGGCGACGCAGGACGAGTCGGCGAGCAGCCGGAGCAGGTCCTCTGGGCCGGTGACCCCATCGAAGCCATCCAGCTCGCCGGTGCCCGGACTGCGCCGGGTTCCGACCACCCGCATCCCGAGGGCCGAGCAGAGCCGGCCGACATCCTGACCGATCCCGCCGGCTCCGACGACGCAGACCTGCTTTCCCGCGAGGAGGACGGGACGATATGCGGCCCGTTCGAATCGACGCTGGTTTCGCTGGAGGGCGGCGTGATCCAGCCCGCGGGCGAAGTGGAGGAACGAGCCGACCACGAATTCGGCGATCGCCAGCGTGTTGCCCAGACCCCGCGAGGTACTCACCGGGATGTCGCTGGCCCATAGGTCGCAACGATGGAGGTTGCTCGCTCCGGCCGGGGTCTGGTGCACCCAGCGAAGTCGCGGTGCCCTGACGACCAGATCGACGAGCAGCGGAAAGCCGCCGAGTACCACGTCCGCCTCGGCGAGGACGGCGTTCCGCTCGTCTGTCGGCGGGATGTCGTCCCGAGCAGGCACCAGATAGGAGTCGGCGACGTGCTCACCCCAGGTGTCGCGTACCTCGTCGTTGAACCACCCTGCTGCGAGGTGGAGGTGGACGTCGGGGTCGACCGCTGTGATCTGGTCCCTCGCGCCGGCAGGCAGCGGGATGAGGGAGACGACGTTGAGGGCGGTCACGCGGTGAGGGCCGCGAGCGCCCAGACCTTGGGGAGTCCCGCGCCGAGAAGCGTCCACTCCGCATCGCTGCCGACCCGCCAGACCTCGCCGGTGTCGGTGCCGACGAGGACTCCTCCGACGCGATCGGGATCGACGGTGAGGCCGTGGAAGTTGGCGGGCGACGGCGTGTGCGCGTCGTCGCAGAGCGAACGCCACGATCGGCCGTGGTCGTCGGAGCGGAACAGCGCCGCCAGCGCGCCGCCCTCGTGCGAGTGGTCCGAGAACGCCGTCGGAGCGCTTGCCACCGTCAGGCTGTACGGCTCGCGTTGGTCGATGCACATCGGACGGGAGTACCGCGGCGTGATGCCTTTCCACGCGTACTCCCAGCTTTCGCCGTAGTCGTCTGTGCGAAAGACGCCAGCGTTGCCCTCGACCTCCTCGGCGATGTGGTCGAAGCGTCCGTACCCGGTGGAGCAGAACACGGTGCCCGGCTCAGCGGGGTGGGCGAACATCATGTGGAGGTCGGGGTTGTCGCCGGGCAGGTCGACCGTCCACGTCGTGCCGCCGTCGGTCGTGCGTGCGACACCACCCACCTCCACGCCGACCCAGATGCGGTCGGGATCGCCGGGATCGATGGCCAGAGCCCTGGCCCGGCCGGGAAGCGGTGGATCGAGCGGGACGCACCAACGCGCTGCTTCGGGAAGCGCAGCGAACGCCTCGTTCTCTTCCCACTCCTGCCCACCGTCGTCGCTGCGAAAGAGGGCGGCGGGCTGGGTTCCGGCGTAGAGGGTGCCGTCCGCCGCTTCGCGCACCGCCCACACCTCGCGCCCGGCGAGCTGAGGTCCGGACCAGGTCTCGCCGCCGTCGTCGGACGCGAACAGGCCGTCGCCGGTGCCGGCGAACAGTCGTCCGGCGGCCTCGGTGATGTCGCGGACGTCGGGTGCCTCCAGCACGCGACGGCTGGTTCCGTCGTCGTCCAGCACGAACAGTCCCTCGGTGGTCCCTGCGATCAGCATGTGTCCCCCTGCTGGTTCTGGTTAGGAGGCTAATCCCACCGGTTCTGTCCGGCCCGGCTGAGGATCAGGAGTACCAGCGCGACGGCATCGATCGCGGCGAGCGCGACGGCAGCGTCGTCGTAGCTGCCCGTCGCTCTTCGGAGCAGCATGAGCACCGGTGCCCCGAGAGCGACGCCTGTGGCGTACACCGCGTTGACCAGTGGAAAGGTCGCGTCGAAGGGTTCCTCGGGGAGGCTCGACCGAGTGAGGAGTGGCGGCAAGGTGATGAGAACGCCCACGCCCAGTCCGAACGCGACGCTGATGACAACAAGGCTTGGCAACGATGGTTGGACGAACCGCAGAGTCAGCAGAGCGCCGATCTGGACGGCGACAAATCCGCAGCCGGGCCAGATCGCGTCCGTGTACCGCGTCGCAGCGATGAACACGAGTCGTCCGGCCAGCGCAGACGCTGTCGTGAGGGAGACCACGGTGGCGGCCGCCCCGGAGGAGATGGACTCCGTCAGCAGCGTCAGCTGGTGGACCAAGAAGCCCACCTGGACCACGATCGCCAGCGCGAGGCCGCCCGACAGCATCCAGAACCGCTGTCGGCGCAATGAGGACCACGCGATCGCAGCCCGCGTGTGCCGCGAGGAGATGGTGTCGGGGGTGCGGATGACGAAGAGCGCAGCGACCACCCGCGGCGCGCCGCTCTCGTGGTCGATGGGCGGTGGGGCCCCAGGGGACATCGGGGCGAACGTATCGCGGCCGGAAGTGGCCCGGCTCCGCTCCTGCGGTCGAGCATCCTCGGCTCGGGTCGTGGAGTGATGGCGTAGGTTGAGACCGCGGCCGCCGCCGGGCGGGCGAGAGCAGGGGGAGCTATGCGGGTCGGCGCGACGATCTTCAACCAGAACTACACCGACTGGGATCGCTACGAAGCGGAGGAGCGGGGCGAGTCGGTCGCCGGTCGCCCCGCGAAGTCGGACCGGGAGATCTTCAACGAAGAGATCGAGATCGCCCGCCGCGCCGATGCGCTCGGGTTCGACTCGGTGTGGACCATCGAGCACCACTTCACGCCGTACACGATGGTGACCAACCCGCTGCAGTACCTGACGTACCTGGCGGGCGTCACCGAGAACGTCGACCTCGGCACGATGGTGGTGGTGCTGCCGTGGCACAACCCGGTTCGGGTGGCAGAGGACGTCAACATGCTCGACGCCTTCCTCGGCGATGATCGCAATGTGATCCTCGGGGTCGGGCGAGGGCTCGGCCGTCGGGAGTTCGGTGGGCTCGGCATCGACCAGAACGAGTCCCGTCACCGGTTCGACGAGAGCCTGCAGGTCCTCAAGCAGCTGCTGTCGGTTGGCGAGTGCTCGTACCAGGGCGAGCATTACACCATCGACGACGTCCGATTGCGGCCTCAGCTAGAGCGCGACCTCACCGACAACCTCTGGTGCGCAGGAGGGTCTCCGGACTCAGTGGCAGTGATCGCGAGGAACGACGTCAACCCGCTGGTGATCCCCACCACGTCGCTCGATCTCTCGCTCGAGGTGACGAGGACTTATATGGACCTCCGCGCTGAGGCGGGTCTGAGCGGAGGAGTGCACACGAAGCTCGCTCTGTGGACCTACGTGGCCGAGGACGAGGAGACCGCGCGGCGGGCGTCCGAGAAGTACATGGTGGAGTACGCCGACTCCGCGCTTCGGCACTACGAACTCCGCGGCAGCCACCTCTCCGACGTGAAGGGGTACGAGCGGTATGGAGCGCTCCAGGAGGCCCTGAGCGAGGACGCGTCACCCTTCCTGCGCGGCTTCTTCGATTCCCACCCGTGGGGAACACCCGATCAGACCATCGCCCGGGCCGCCGAGCTCGCCGAGCTGTTCGGGACCAACGAGATCATGTTCGTGTTCCGGTACGGGAGCATGCCCGCGGAGGAGGCGTTGCGGAGCATGGACCTGTTCGCGCGCGAGGTGATGCCGGCGCTGAAGGAGTTCGACCCGCAGCCGATGGCGCCCAGCGGTCTGGCGGCTGGCTGACGCGCCCCGGTCGACGCTCGACGAGCAGGTCCGTTTCGACCGCGGTTCGGGCCCACGTCACGATGGCCCGAGCGGGCGCGGGAAGAGGCCAGGCCACCGCTCCTGGAGTCGGGTGCTGATGCCGGTCACCATCACGAACGTCCCGCGCTCACCGTCGGTGAGTTCCTCCACGGCGCCCACGACTCGCATGTGGAGCGGCAGCGACTGGCCCCTTCCACCCCGCGAGGGTACCTCACGCGAATTGCCCTCTAGCCATAGAACAACTGTCCAGCAGTGAACAGCGCGGCCCGAACCCACCTCAAGGGTGCCCCGGAGGGCGGGCCCAGAGCACCCGACTGAGGTAGGCAGTGCGACGGCGCGGTGCGGGCGAGGCGGTGCTTGGCATCGGCCGTCGACTGCGGTTCTCACGACAGCGCGTCCTGCTGATGACGCGAGGTCCCAAAACAGA
>CAYUBX010000174.1:0-6808 GCA_964443165.1 uncultured Acidimicrobiales bacterium | reverse complement strand
CGTACCAGGCGCGGGCCTCCGTGTAGGTGTCGGTCGAGGTCTGCGTCATGGCTCAGATCTTGTCACCTCGGGGCCGCGCCACGACGGCCGCTCGTACTGGCCACGGGTTGCGTAGGGTCTTCGGATCCAGAACGCACGAGGCCCGAGGGGGATTCGGACATGGACGTGAACGGCAAGAAGGCGCTGGTCTTCGGGGGCACCTCCGGGATCGGGTTAGCGACGACGCTGCGGCTCGCTGCGGCGGGTGCTCAGGTTGTGGCGATCAGCCGCGACCCGAGCAAGGCACCCGAGCTTCCCGACGGAGTGACCACGGCCGCGTGCGACGTCCTGGACAGGGACAGATCGCAGGCGCTGTTCGCCGCAGAGGCTCCGTTCGACATCCTGGTGAGCGCGGCCACCGGCGGGGAGCGGGCGGTCGGACCGTTTCTGTCGATGGACATGGATGGCTTCCAGGGCAGCTTCGACAAGCTCTGGGGGTACGCCAACGTCGTGAGGTTCGGCACCGAACACATGGCGGAAGACGGGGCGATCGTCCTCGTGAGTGGTGCTCCCGCTCGGACCGACAAGCCGGCAGGAATGATCGCGATCGGCTCGACGGGCGCGGCGGTCGAGGCGATGGCGCGGTGGATCGCCACCGAGATCGCACCGCGGCGGCTCAACGTGGTGGCCCCGGGAATCATCGACACGCCGATGAACCCACTTCAGGGCGAGGAGCGCCGCAAGGCGTATGAGGCCTCGACGGCCGGGTATCTGATTCCGCGGGCGGGCACTGCTGACGAGTGCGCTCAGGCCGCGATGTTCCTCATCGAGAACGACTTCGTGACAGGCACCACCGTCGATGTCGACGGCGGCTGGCTGCTGGCGTGAGGAGCGGACATGCCGAGGCTGAAGGGCGACGATCTCGAGGACTTCCTTGACCAGGCACACGTTGGCGTTCTCGCGACGCTGCGCCAGAACGGGCTTCCCTACACGGTTCCGGTGTGGTGGCTGTGGCACGACGGGGCGTTCTGGCTCACCGGGACCTCCACCCGTGTGTGGTGCAAGCAGCTCATCGCTGACGGGCGTGCGTCGTTGTGCATCGAGGCGATGGAACCGGTGCCGGGCCACGTGGGCTGCGATGGGTCGGTGACATACATCGATCCAGAGGTCGAGGACATCTGGCCGATCAGCTCGATGCTGGTCGACAAGTACGTGCGGCGCGGGCAGGGCGACGCGGCGGCTGATGCCTTTCTCGCCAACATGAAGACCGAGCCGCGCATCCTGTTCCGGCTCGATCCACGCGACGACCGCAACGCGATCCGCGCGATCGACATGCGGGTCTACGAAGGCAAGCGCGAAGACCGAGAGCACCAGAAGCGCTCCACCCCCTGACCCCCGTTCTGCCAGCTTCTGGTGCGACGGGAGTCTCTCTGGAAGCTGGCGGTTTGATCAGCGGGTGGTGTCGATCGCCACGCCGGAATCGTGCAGCGCGTCGATCGTCGACTGGTCGATGCCGAGCTCACGCAAGACCTCGGCGTTGTGCTCTCCCTGGAAGGGGGGGAGACCCACATCGGGCAGCTTGGACCGGGAGAAGATCCAGGGCGGCGCAGGGACCCGTGCGGTTCCGCCTGCCCTGTCCTCCACTTCGCGGATCGCGCCGCGTTCCTCCGCCCACTCCGATTCTGCGATCTCGCTCACGGTGCGGATGGTGCCCACCGCGAGCCCTGCTTCGCTCACCTGTGCCTCGAGCTCCTCGATGGTGCGGAACGTCAGAACCCAGTCGCGGATCTCGGCATGGAGCTCGGTCCAGTTCGCGCGCCGGAACTCCGCAGTGATGAACCGCGGGTCGAGAAGCAGATCGTTGCGTCGCATCATGGCGCAGTACCGCTGGAACACGAACGTGCTGAATGGGCTCGCTGCGATGGTGATCAGGCGACCGTCCGGGAGCTCGAAGACCGGCGACTCAGGCGCGCTGAGGGCCAGCGGTTCGCCCTCGACGTCGATTCCGGACAGCTCGTAGCTCACCCGGTCGTTGACGGCGAGTACCGATGACACCATGGCGATGTCGACGTGCTGCCCCTGGCCCGTCCTGTCACGGTGGGCCAGCGCGGCCAGCGTGGCGATGACCCCTTGAAGGCCGGTGTACACGTCGGCGTGGTTGTACGCGTCGTTCTCGACGCGGGTCATAGCGTCGCCGTAGTGGCGGCCGATGATCTCGGTGAACCCCGACTCGGCCTGCACCGTGGGCGCGAACGCCGGCCGATTGCGCCACGGTCCGGTCTGGCCGTACCCGCTGATCGACACCATGATCACGTCGGGGTTGAGCCGCACGACATCGTCGTAGCCGAGCCCGAAGCCATCTAGGGTGCCGGGCCGAAAGTTCTCGACGATGATGTCCGCCTCAACGCTCAGCTTCATCGCCAGTTCCTGCGCTTCGGCGAAGTTGAGGTCGATGCTGATCGCCCGCTTTCCTGCGTTCTGCTGGGCGAAGTAGAGCGACATCGGACCGACGTGCGGCTGGCCGCTCCGGCCGGTGTCCGAGGCCGGCGGTTCCACCTTGATGACGTTGGCTCCCAGGTCCCGCAAGGTCTTGGTGCAGTGTGGGCCGGCGAGGACCCGGGTGTAGTCGAGGACTTTCACACCCGCGAGGGGAGCGGAGTCTGTGGCCGCCACCTCAGCGCCCCTGGAAGATCGCCGTGCCAGGACCCGTCTCTGCGAAGGCCTCCAGGCCGGTCGTCAGATCCTCGCTGGCCCACACCGCCGCCGCGGCATCGTCTTGCTGCAGATCGGCGGCCCGGACGCCCTCGTGGGCCGTCATCGCTGCGAGCCGCTTGATCGAGGCGTAGGAGACGTTGGGGCCCGTGGCGAGCTGCTTCGCCCACGACAAGGAGGCGTTGTCGAGTTCGTCGTCCGCGACGACCATGTTGATGATTCCCCACTTCTCCAGCAGTTCGGGGTCGTGGCGCCGCGCGAACATCGCGATCTCCTTGCCGCGAGAGGTGCCCGCCCGCTCGACCACGCGCTGCACACCGCCGAGGAGCGGCATCAGGCCGAGGGTCGCCTCGACGAGCCCGAGTCGTGCGGAGGCTCCTGCGATGATGAAGTCGCAGGCGAGTGCGATCTCGAAGCCGCCTCCGAGGGCGAGCCCGTGCACGGCCGCGATGGTGGGTAGGCCGACGCCTTCGAGGCGTTCCAGCACCTCGGCGGCCGGAATGCTCCGCCCGCTGTCGGAGCCGAATCCATCGACGTCGGCGCCCGCGGAGAAATGCTTCATCTCGCTGCGGAGGAGGATCGCTCGACCTCCCTGATCGGCAGCTCCCTCGAAGGCGTCGACCAGTCCGGCGATGAAGTCTCCGTTGAGGAGGTTGTGCGGCGGCTTCGCCATCGTGACGACGGCGACGGCCCCGTCGAGGTCGACGCGGACGTGTTCGGACATGTGAGCTCTCCGAGAGAATCGGGGTCGTGACTTCGGCAGACAGTGTTGCCGATGGGTGTCGGGGCCGTCGCCCGCTCGATCGGCGGCCCCGACCGGGGAACATCGCGATGTGCGAGGGTGGGGCCATGCAGTTCGGAGCAGTCCTTCCCACATGTGAGATCGGAAACGACCCGGTCGCGATTCGAGACTGGGCCCAGGCGGCCGAGTCTCTCGGCTACGCCCACATCGTCGCGTACGACCATGTGCTCGGCGCCGTCCACGCGGACCGCGAGTCCAAGCTGTGGGGTCCCTACACCGAGAACGATCCATTTCACGAGCCGTTCGTCGTGTTCGCGTTCATCGCGGGTGTGACCACGACGATCGAGCTCGAGACCGCGGTGATCATCCTTCCGCAGCGTCAGGCCGCGCTCGTCGCGAAACAGGCCGCTGAGGTCGATGTGCTGTCCGGCGGTCGTCTGCGCATGGGCGTGGGAACCGGGTGGAACCACGTGGAGTACGAGTCACTCGGCGTGGAGTGGGGCGACCGCGGCCGCATCTTCGACGAACAGCTGGAGCTGATTCGAGCGCTGTGGGACAACGACGTCGTCGACTTCACGGGCGATTTCCACCGCGTCGATCGGGCCGGAATCCTGCCTCGACCAGCACACCGCATCCCGATCTGGTTCGGCGGGTTCTCCAAGGTCGCCGTGCGCCGCGCGGCCCGCATCGGCGACGGCTTCACCTTCGCGAGCGCGGGGTCGAAGACGATCGAGCAGGCCGAGGAGCTGCGGGAGGCCGTGGCCGCGGCAGGTCGGGACGCCGCCTCGTATCCGATCGAGTTGAACATCCCGTACGGGCTCGGTCAGTCGAAGTGGGAGTCGTTGGTCGGCGAGGCGCGCGACGCCTCGATCAGCCACATGTGCGTCAACACCATGAGCACCACCTCGGAATGGGCAGGAACCCCTGCGCCGAACCTGCAGACGGCGGCCGAACACATCGACGCCCTCGAGCAAATCATCACGGCTGTCCGCTGACGGACGCGCCGCTCGGGGAGCTTCAGAAGGTGATGACGCAGCGGCCGCGCGTGCCGCCTGCTTCGAGCCGTGCGTGCGCCTCGCCGGCCTGCTCCGCCGGGTAGGTGCCCGCGACCCGAAGGGTGACGGCCCCCGATTCGACCTGCTGGCGCAGACGGTCGAGCCGGCCGTAGTCGCCGTCGTATGACGTCACCCACGTCGTCGTGAAGCTGATGTCGCGGATGGGCTCGCCCCTCCACCCGCGGACGGAGGTGAACGCGCCGCCGTCGGCGATGGCGCCCACCACCTCGTCGTTCTGCACCGACCCGTCGGCGAGTCCATCGACTCCGTCGGGGAAATGCGCCCGGACGTGGTCGGCGAACCCAGGTCCCCGCGGCACGACGATGTCGGCGCCCAGCGATGTGACCAGGGCTTCATCGTCCGCTGACGCATCGGCGATCACGGTGAGTCCGTCGTCTTTGGCGAGCTGCACGACATAGCCGCCGTACGCGCCGGCGGCGCCGGTCACGGCCAGCGTCTGCCCGGGCGACAGCCCGAGCAGGTCGAGGCTGAGGCGAGCGGTGAGGCCGTTCATCGGAAGGGTGCACGCTTCGACGGCGCTCGCTCCCGCCGGGGCGGGCACCACAGCGCCGGCCTCCAGGACGATGCTCTCCCGATACGCGCCGTGCGAGCCACTCGGCACCACCATCGCCATGGCGGCGTCGCCCACCTGGATGCCGGTGTCGACGCCCTCACCGACCTCGTCGACGACGCCGGCCGCATCCATCCCCGGAACGTACGGCGGCGGATCGGCCTTCTGAGCGTCGGCACGCGCACCGTTGCGGACGTACGTGTCGGTGGGGTTGACCGCCGCTGCTTCGACGCGCAGGCGCACCTGCCCCGGGCCGGCGTGAACCTCCGGCAGATCGACGATCTCGAGGGCCTCGGGCCCTCCGTAGGTGATGACTCCGACGGCTCGCATGCGGCGACGCTACCGGCCAGCGGTTTCGGGCGCGCCGGTGCCCGAGTTCCGAGCGTTCACGCGCCCGAAACGATCGGGATGATGTGGACCGAACCTCGGAGCCCGAACCGGGTTAGCGTCGTCGACGTGGCATCGAGTGAGGAAGTTCTGGCTGGACTCGACGACATCGGCATGGCGCCGTCTGCACCGCTGCTCGGCACCACCCCGGTCCAGGCGTCCGCAGACGCCGTGTGGGGCGCGATCGCGCCGGCAGGGAACCTGAAGACGATTCACCCCTTCTGCGACTCGACGGAGGTCGTCCGCTGGCCTGGTCTCGAGAGCCGCGACTTCATCCGGTACTACAGCGGTGTCCACTACCAGCGAGACGTGACTGCATGGGACGAGGGCCGCGGCTACGACCTGGCCGTCGGCCCGCCCGACAGCCGCAAGATCGCGCTTGCCCAATGGCGCATCGAGCCGGGGTCCGGCGATCTCTGCACCTTCAGCATCGAGTGCGTCGGCTTCGTTCGGACCGACGTCGACGAGGAGGCCCGGGCGGCCTACGAGGCCGAGGTTCTACGCGGCGCGCTTCTCCCGTATCTCGATGCGGTCGTCCGCGGCGTCGCGCACGTGGCGGAGACCGGCCAGCCCGTGCGACGCAACCAGTTCGGTCCCAACCCGGTGTATTCGCCGGAGTAGCCGGGCAGCGGGGGCTGCTCTCAACAGGACGGACCGGTACGTCGGTGCAGCCGAAAGGGCATGCCCTGCGTTCGGTCGGGGGGCTGTCGAGACCCCGAAGGAGGAGAGAACCGCGATGGCAGCGGGCTCCTCAGCTGCGGCCGTTTACCTCAAGCGAGTCCGGGATCGACGACATCTGCCCTGTCCGCCACGATCTGTGGGAACTCGGGTCCCGCCGCGCGCGTGGCGAGGTGCCGCGCCAACGGCAGGAGGTCGTCGGTCCACCGGACGAAGAGGTGCGTGGTCCCGGCGTCGCGTCGGGCGTCGATCACACCGCGGCCGGCATCGATGTCGTCGCCGACGTCGGCCGTCGCGAGATCAGCCGCCGCCCACACGGGGACAGCTGTCTGAGCCGGTGGCGGAGCGAGCGAGAACCCGTCGACGATCTCGCCGCCGAGCAGGCGCCGCACGTGGTCGACCTGGTCTGCGGGGCCGTCGACCACGGCGAGCGCTCGGCGCCTGCTGATGTGATCCAGCACGGCGACCTCTTCGGCGATGGTCGCCGCGTGGGCCGGATGGCCGTCGACGCAGACCGCGACCGTGATCGCTGTGGTCGCTCGTGCGACGAGGACGGCGTCGATCATCTCGGTCCCCGCGGTCGCGCCGACGAGCACCGACCAGAGTCCCAACTTCTCCGCTGCCTCGGCGCGCGCACGCAGCGCGCCGGCGTCCGTCTCGCCGCGAAGGTCCAGTCCGAGCCTC
>CAYUBX010000173.1:0-6809 GCA_964443165.1 uncultured Acidimicrobiales bacterium | reverse complement strand
CATCATGATCGGCTCGGTCGACGGTATCAAGGAGCCCGTTGGCGACAACTACAGCTACTCGGCCTCCAAGGCAGGCATTCACATGCTCGCTCGCCACATGGCCCATCACATGGTGAAGGAGCACATCACCGTCAACACGATCGCGCCCGGCCCGTTCGAGTCAAAGATGATGAGCTACATGCTCGACGACCCGGATCGCAGGGCGACGGTTGTCGCGGCGACGCCTCGCGGCCGAATCGGCACCCCTGAGGACGTTGCAGGCGCCACGCTCTTCCTCGCCAGCCGGGCCGGCGCCTGGCTCACCGGGATCGTCCTTCCCGTCGACGGCGGGATCTCCACCCACGGCTGACCCACGACTCGAGCTCTCAGCCCTCCTGGCCAGCGAGTTCGGAGCGAGCCACCTGAAGTTGGTGCATGAGCCGGCTCTCGTCGGCGGGCTCTGGGTATCCGACGCGAACGTGGAAAAGGGCGAGCCGCGCAAGAGCCTCGTGCATGGCGTCGTACGCGGCGCGGTTCGCTCGCTCTACCCGGCGTCTCTCGCGGAGCACAGCGTGCCAATCGCCGAAGCGCTGGATCTCTCGCTCCGCCAGCCCGTACCTGCGGGCCAAGAGGGGAACGATCTGGTTGTAGTGGCGTTCCTCCGCGCGTCGAAGCCGGCGGGCCGACAGGGCCGCTCCGACGAAGAGGAGGAAGAACCCGGCGAACGACACCAGCAACAAGAGGCCGCCCCCGTCCCCGAGCGCTTCCGCGGCGGACAACGAGCCATTCCACGCGGCGTGAGCGGCGGCGGCGAGAACGAAGCCCCACCACGCGGTCCACAACGGGCGTTGGGCCACGACGGCGCGTCCGATCGCCAGGCCTGCGAAGGCCGTGAACAAGGGGTGGAGGAAGGGCGTCAGCAACGCCCGGATCACGACGGTCGCGACCAGAACGTCCTCGTCCTGGGCGATGGCGAAGTACTGGAAGTCCTCGACGATCGCGAAGCCGAGCCCGATCCAACCGGCGTACACGACGCCGTCCATCACGCCATCCACCTCTCGCCGCCGAACGGCCCACACGATCCCGAGACCCTTGGTGAGCTCCTCGATGAGGGGAGCGGACACCACGGCGGCGACCGTCGTGCCCGCGGCCAGCCCGACGATCGAGTTGACGACGCCGGACACGAACGCCGAGATCGTCGCACCCCACAGGAGGGCGTGGATGCGCGAGGAGCGCGGTTCGGGTTCGACTCGGTCGAGCCAATGCAGCGCCGGATACACGATGAGGAGCGGCACGAACCCCAGGGCCACGGCGATCGGCGCCACGAACGCCAGGATCACTGCCGAGATGAGACTCAGGACCCCGAACCCAACCACCAACGGACTCAGCCACGCCGGAAGCCGGGGGGCCCGCTCGGCGCCCTCGTAGGTGTGGCCTGTCCACGCGCTCCCGTCCCACCAGCGCCAGGGCGCGGTCTGCCACGGATCCGCGTACCATCCCGACGCCATCCGCTCGCCGACGGGCTGTGGAACCTCGGGCGTCTCGTCGGGGAGGTTCATCGGTCCCGAACCGTAGCGAAGCTGCGGCGCGAATGGGCCCGGTCGGTTGCGGAATCGAGGTACCCGCGCGGGTACGATCATCGCCCATGGCGGCAGCAAGCACCGAGTTCAAGCGCGGCACCCGCGTCGTGGTCACCGACGACATTCCCGGCGTCCCGGAGGGGACGGGCGGCAAGGTCGGACGGGCCGTCGGCTTCACGCTGGCCCGCTACCGCGTGCGCTTCGACAACAAGGTCGAGGCCACCTCCGTCGCCGGTGACAAGCTGATCAAGGCGTCGGACTGGGAAGCATTCAAGATCGCTCGGCAGGCCGAGCGCGTGGCGGCCGAAGAGGCCGCTGCAACAGCCGCGAGCGCGCCGGCCGCGGTTCCTGCCCCCGCCCCGGCCGCCGAGACCGCAGACGCCGGCGATTCGGGAACGGACCCTCGTCTCGCCGCGCTGATGGCCAAGTCGAAGGCAGCCAAGGAGGCGAAGGGCATTGTCGACGACACGCCAGCGGCCGACGCTCCGGCGCCCGCTCCCGCCGAAGCTGCACCAGCCGCGTCTGCGAGCGCTGGCGAGATGGACCCGCGCCTTGCGGAGCTCACCGCCAAGTCCCGCGCCGCACGCGCTGCGGCAGGGGTCGACCTCGACGCAGAGGACGCAGCTCCGGCGCCCGAGCCCGCAGCCGAACCAGCGCCTGCGGTCGAGCCCGCGACTCCCGCACCCGCCGCGGCTGCGCCGGCCGGGCCAGACCTGGGTGACGACTACTTCCCGGCGGACAACCGGGTCGCCGATCTGCTCGGTCGGGTGAGCTCTGGAGAGCTCGGCCAGCCGTAGAGCGGTCGGGCGCCTCAGGCGTCGGGTGGCTCGAAGGGTTCGGGCTCCGCGAATCGTCTCACCACGTTCTCGGTGATGCGGGCGACATCGTTGTCGTAGCCGTTCCGCGCGAGCGCCCCGAACCACGAGATCGATCCCACACTGAACACGGCACCGCCACTGGGTGTCTCGTAGAAGACCATGTCGGCGCGCACGTAGGGATCCGGTGTCGGAAACGCCACCGATCCCTCGAACTCCTCTTTGGTCCGCAGCATGTCCGGCCCGAATGTCGTCGCCGATGCCAGGATCACCGCGTGCTCGGGAGACCCCAGGCGGGAGTCCCACCTGTCGACCTCCTGGCCCGCCGCGCCGCCTCCGAGGCCCGACGTGCCGATGTGCTCGTCGTCGACACCGTCGAGGATCCAGGCCGCCCGTGAGTCGAGTGCGCCGGGATCACGGACGTAGTAGGTGGCTTTCTCGAAGCCCTGCGCGGCGAACCCGATCCCCACCAGCTCGTTGGGGGCCCGACCGTTGCGACGCCACAGGCCGCCGTACTCACCGCCCCAGGCGTGGTAGTTCTCGCCGTGCTCGGTCTGCCAGTTGCGGACGCCGTCCTCGGCTCTCCGGAGTTCGATCGCACCGGGCCACGCATCGCTGAACGCGACCCGCCAGTAGAAGCCGTTGCCGCCGAGGTACATCAGGCGGCCACCGTCGCGCTGCCACTCCTCGAGCGCGTCCAGCATCGCCGTGGACCAGTACTCCGGATGGCTGCAGGTGACGATCACCCGATAGGGAGCGAGAGCATCACAGCCGTCGTGGTGAACGTCCTCGTCAGCGATGATGTCGTGGCCGACACCGACGTGCTCCAGAAAGGCGTTGATGTCGGTGTCCGGGGTGAAGTTCCAGCCGTCGGCGCCCGGTCGAAGCTGGAGGACGGGCCGGTTCCGCGAGCTGAACATCACACCGGATCCGTCGGGGTGCTTCTCGTAGTGGCTCCGCCCGAGTTCGGGATGTTGGCGAACGTATTCGTGCTCGGGCCGCAGGCGGGTCCGCGCCCCCACGAAGTCGGCACCCTCGAAGAGCATCCGGTGGTTGGCGTACGCCATGTAGGTCGCGGAGGACATCAGAAGCGCCACGTCCTGGGTGGCCGCGCGGGCTGCGGGCCGGACGAAGAATGGAATCCTGTCCTCCCCCGCATCTCCCACCAGGCGGAATGCATAGATGCCGCTGGGGAGCTTCGGGGGCAGCGTGAGGTCGGCAGTGGCGGCCCACCCGGCGTCATACAGGTCGTCGTGATGGAAGTGGATGGCGTCCCACTGTGCAGGATCATCCGTCCAGCGCTGGTGGCTGCCGTCCCAGCGGGGTCCCGGGACAGCACGCGTCGGTAGCTGATGCAGTTCGAGGGCGCGGTCGCCGGTGCTCGGCGGAATGGAGGCCGCCGCCATCTCGACGGAGAGGTCCCACGAGTACCCACGACCGTCGATGGCCATCGACAGATCGGCGATGCGGCCGTCGAAGCGTCCGTCCGACAGATCACCGGCGAAGCGGGCCTCGCGCAGTCGATGCGTCGACGGGGTGACCGAGCACGACCCGGACAGCGTCTCGGCCGCGAGGAGGTCGCGCCCCGGCGAGCGGGTCGGCTTCGGTGTCGCCGTCCATCGAAGCTCTCCACCAGGAAGGTCGAGTTCGGCGACGACGCGGTACCAGCGCAGCTCCTTCAGCGAACCTGTGCCGGCGGAGCGCTCTCTTGCCGTTCGGCCTTCCAGTCCACCGTCGGTCACCCAGAGGCTGCACACCTCCTCGGTGATCCCCGCCGCGTCGACCATCAGCGAGAAGAGGCACCCGTCTCGCGCCAGCAATGTCGGCCGGACGTCGGCCTCGACCAGCACGTTCACGCCGACGCGCAAGCCCTCGAGGTCCACCGACGCATAGGAGCCGGGCGAGAGTGCCTGTTCGCTCAACTCGACGCGTGCGGGCAGGTCGGAGACGACCTCGTGCTCGAGGAACCCCGGGCCAGATCGAGTGGGATCGCCACAGGAGATACGCACCAGGTCGAGCTGGGCTGACCCCGGCGTGTGGCTCGAGGCGAACAGGGTGATGGGCTCTCCGGCTCGCAGCGACAGGGGCTCGCAGTACCCAGTGATCTGCTTCCCGGCGACCTCCGCGTCGTTCGTGTTCACTTGGAGCGGTTGGCCTTCCAGGTCTCGTACTCCTCGACGGGCATCCCGTCCTTCTGCCAGCCACCGAAACCGGTCTCTACGTGGGAGAGCCGTTCGACGCCCATGTCTGCCAGGAGCTTGGTGGACAGAGCGGAGCGCAGGCCCCCGGCGCAGCAGAGGATGTACTCGCGGTCCTCCTGGAACACCTCTTTGGTGTAAGGCGAGTCGGGCGAGACCCAGAACTCCAGCATCCCCCGCGGGGCGTGGTGCGCCCCCGGGATCGCCCCGTCGCGCTGCAGCTCCCGGATGTCCCGGATGTCCACGATGAGCGCGCCATCTTCGTCGACCCGCCTCTGCGCCTCAGCCGGCGAGATGTTGTCGATCTCCGCCTTCGCCTCAGCCACCATCTCGTTCACCGACTTGACTGCCATCTGAGCTCCCCTGTGTCGGCTCAGATCATGGCCCAGCGAACGGCGGGTCTGCCATGAGGACGCCGCGATCGGCGAGTCGGTCGATGTCGTCGTCGCTGAGGCCCAAGACCTCCGCCAGCACCTCCGCGTTGTGCTGCCCGAGGCTTGCGGGGATCGGCTCCGTCTCGGGTGGCGGAGCGGCGCCGAACTTGGCCGGGAGGCCGGTGACGTCGAGGTCCCCGAACACCGGGTCAGCGACCGTGCGGACCATGCCACGCTCGACGAAGTGCGGATGTCGCATCGCATCGGCCGGGTCCAGAACGGGCGCCGCAGGAATCCGATGTGCCTCAAGATGATCGAGGAGGGCCCGATCCGAGTCGAACGTCGCCATCCACTCCTCGACGGTGTCGATCAGCCCGCTGGCGTTCTCGACGCGCCCCACCTGTGTCGCGTAGCGAGGATCCGCGGCAAGGTCGGGCCGGCCCATGCAGTCGCAGAGCCGTTGCCATTGGCGTTCGAGCACCTGAAGAACGATCCAACCATCCGGGCCTCGATATGTCCCCGACGGGACGACGATCCCGAACTGTCGGCCGCTGCGTTCCTGGCGCCACTCGCCCCCGGTGGCGCTGTGTCCCTGCACTGCGATCGAGTGCATGTGGAACACCGGGTCCACGAGTGTCACCTCGATGTACTGGCCCTCCCCGGTGCGCTCGCGGTGAAACAAGGCGTGCCCGATGGCGCCGAAGAGCATCAGCCCGGCGGCGCAGTCGGCGATCGGTGACCCGGTGAACTGCGGAGGACCGTCTGCGTCACCGGTGATGTGCATCATCCCCGACAGCGCCTGTCCCATGAGGTCGAAGCCTTGGAGGTGGGACAGCGGTCCCGTCTTGCCGAACGCGCTGATCGTCGCCATCACCAAACTGGGGTTGATCGGCTGGAGGTCGTCCCACCCCAGCCCACGGCGGTCGAGCACGCCGGGGCCGAAGTTCTCGCACATGACGTCGCACTCCGCTGCCAGGTCTCGCACCAGCTGTTGGCCGTCGGGATGGTGGAGGTCGACACAGATCGACCTCTTCCCGCGATTCTGGGCGGTGTAATAGCTGCTGTGGCGCCCTTCGACGAAGGGAAGGAGCCGACTCGGATCGCCGTCGGGCCCGAACTCCACCTTGATGACGTCAGCGCCGAGCTCGGCGAGCATTCGGGTGGCCGACGGACCGGAGAGGTACTGCGTCAGATCGAGAATCCGGATGCCGTCCAGCACGCAGGCAACCTAGCGGGCCGAGCTATCCGTCGAGTGGGAGAGCGCCGAAACTGCCGCGCTCAGACTCCGCGATTGTCGGCTATCCGAGGTTGTCCATGATGCTGAAGGCCGCCGGGCCGAGGATCACGATGAACAGGCACGGGAGGATGCACAGGATCATCGGGAAGATGACCTTCACCGGGATCGTGGCCGCGCGCTGCTCGGCCCGCTGACGGCGCTTGGTTCGCAGCTCGGACGCCTGTGAGCGGAGGATGTGCGCCATCGGGAGGCCGTGACGCTCACCCTGGGTAATGGCGAGGACGAACTGCCGGAGGTCCGGCGAGTCCGTGCGCTCGAGGAGCATGTCGAACGCCTCGCGCCGGGTGGCACCGAGTCGGATGTCCTGGATGCTGCGTGACAGCTCGTCGGCGAGCGGGCCCGACGCAGAGCCGGAGTAGCGGAGTAGGGCCGCGTCGAAGCCGAGACCGGCCTCCACGCTGATGGTGATCTGGTCGAGCGCCTGCGGAAGCGCGAGTTGGAGCTCCTGCTGGCGCCGGTCGGCCAACGACGAGAGCCGGATGTCGGGGTAGACGAAGCCGCCGATCGGCGAACCGATGATCGCGAGCGTCCCCAGCATGCCGCCGAGGCTCGGATTGAGATACAGG
>CAYUBX010000172.1:0-6815 GCA_964443165.1 uncultured Acidimicrobiales bacterium | reverse complement strand
ACACGCCACGCCCGACCTCACGCTCGCGTCGCGCGAGCACGCCAGGTTCAAGCAGACGGACACCGATGTCGCCAGCTTCGACGGGGGCTTCGGGTCGGCGTACCTCGCCCGCCAGCTCGGGCAGAAGTTCGCCCGCGAGATCTTCTTCCTCGGCCGCGAATACACCGCCGAGCAGCGTTTTCAGATGGGCGATGTCAACGAGGTGGTGGACCACGCCGACCTCGAGAACGTCGCCCTCGAATGGGCTGCCGACATCAACCGCAAGTCACCGACCGGCCAGCGGATGGCGAAGTTCGCCCTCAACCTCATCGACGACGGCCTCATCGGCCAGCAGGTCTTCGCTGGTGAAGCCACGCGCCTCGCCTACGGCACGGACGAGGCCGTCGAGGGAAGAGACGCCTTCCTGGAAAAGCGCGACCAGGATTTCAGCGACTTCCCCTGGCACTTCTAGATCACGCTCCGCTCGGGCCGTTCCGGCCACGGAGGCCGAGCCGCGCACTCCTCGCTGGTCATCCCCCGCGTTGTGCGGGCGTCCCGGACTTTCATCTCACCGCACCCGCGTCAGCCCGTTGGCGCGAGCAGAGCGGGAGACACAGCGGGTAGCTAACCTTTCCCGAGCGTGGAGAAGCAGGCTGACCCGGGGAGGGCAGATGGCGCTCACGGAGCTGACAGCCGAGGAACACGCCGCGGAGATGGCGGAGTATCTGGCTGAGCGAGCGCGCGCCGCGGAGGCGATCGGCAGCCGCGGGCCGGTGCGGTACGACGCGAACGGCAACCTGCATCCCGAGATCCTCGCCGACTTCGAGACCAACGGCTTCTACATCTTCAAGCGCGTGATCGATGCGGACGAGGTGGACGAGCTCCGCGCGGCGGTGGAGGACACGGTCGAGCGCGCGCCGTCGCCTCCCGACTCCGACACCGACGCTCAGGGGCGACCCGCCCTCGGGCTCGATTACCCCTTCTTGCCGTTCATCTTCATCAAGCCGCTGTCGGATCCGTGGGGTGGCACCGATCTCCTCAGCGGCCGCCATCCCACCAAGATGGCGGAGCCGGCGCCCACCGCCGACGCTCCCGATCACGTCGTCCATCTCGTCCTGCAGATGTGCAGGTCGATGCCGGCGGCTCTGCGCCTCTACGGCCATCCAGACCTGCTCAGCATCGCCGAGGCCATCAACGGGCCGGACTTCGTGCCGTACAACGACGCCATCTTCGTGAAGAAGCCAGGTGTCGGCGGTTCGGTCTCGTGGCATCAGGACGGTGCGACTCACTGGGACAACCCCGACTGGTACCCGGGGATCCACGGGTTCAACTTCCAGGTCCAGCTGTATCCGACCACCCCGGCGAACGCCCTCTGGGTCGTTCCCGGCAGTCATGCGGGTGGCCGAGTCGACATCGTGTCGGTGGTGGAGGACAACGGTGGCAGCGACCGCCTTCCGGACGCGATTCCGCTGGTCACCGACGCCGGCGACGTCACCATCGTGAGTCGCCAGATGCTGCACGGGTCCTTCGCCAACACCTCGGCCGATCCGCGGGTGTCGATCACCTTCGGCTTCTATCCGCGTTCCTCGGTCCTGGGGGTGTCAGGCGGCCTCAACACCTCGCTCGACGAGAGCAAGGGCCGCAAGAAGAAGGTGTACGACGAGGAGCACATCCGGCGTCGGTCGGCCGTGGTGCAGGTGGCGCTGGACGCACGCCACCAGGCCCGCCCGCACGAGCGTCGATACAGCTATGCCCCGTTCGCCGATCTCGAGGACGACTATCGCTACGGGCCGGACACGATCGAGAACGTGTTGTCCGAATACACGTTGTACGACATCGCCATCTGATCACCGGAGCGGGACATGCCCATCGACGACGACACGCGCACTCGCCTCGAAGCCGAGGTCTTGGAGGCGATGGCCGCCTATAACCGGGCCTTCGCCGGCGGCACCCGGGACGACCTGCAGGCCCTGTGCCACATCCCGGTGATCTATGTGACCGAAGACGACGTGCAGGTTCGGGATCGCTACCCGTTCGACCCGGTGAAGCTCCGGACGTACACGGACTTCCATCACCCCAACACCACGACAACCGTCACCCACGTCGAGCCGACGAGAGCCCACGTCACGATCGAGGGGACCCGCCACCGTGAGGACGACTCGATCATCGAGTCGATCCAGTCCTTCTACATCCTGCAGAACCGAGGCGATGGCTGGAAGGTGGCGATGTTCTCAGGGATCCGCGGAGCCGTCGCCTGATTCGAGGTGCCCGCACCGACGTTGCGGAGTAGCGTCGGGACGACAACACATCACAGGGGAGCTCGGAAGCGCCGGGCTGAGAGGGTGACCGCTCTGTCACCGACCCCTCGAACCTGCCTGGGTAATGCCAGCGAAGGGAGTTCCCATGAATCGTGCGTTCCGCGTTGTCGTCGCGTTGCTCGCGACGGCCACCCTCGCCGCCGCGTGTGGATCCGACGGTGACGACACGACGCTCGTGTCGGACGGCGCGACGGAGACCACGGCGATGGCGGAGGACGCCGGTCCGGTCACTGTGACCCTCGTGAGTCACGATTCGTTCTTTGTCACCGAAGACCTGCTCCTGCAGTTCAGGGAAGAGACAGGCATCACCGTCGAACTGCTCCCCGCGGGCGACGCCGGCGAAGCGCTCAACCAGTCGATCCTTTCGAAGGGCAATCCGCTCGGCGACGTGTTCTTCGGCGTGGACAACACCTTCTTGTCGCGTGCCGTGAACGCGGGGATCTTCCGGCCGTACGAGTCGCCGCTGCTGTCCGAGATCCCCGACGAGCTCGAACTGGACTCGACATACCAGCTGCTGCCGGTGGATTTCGGTGACGTCTGCCTCAACTACGACGTGGCGGCCTATAGCGACGTCGCGCCGCCTGCGGATCTCGCGGACCTGACGGAAGCGGCGTACGAAGGCCAGCTCGTCGTGCAGAATCCCGCCACATCCTCGCCCGGTCTGGCGTTCCTCCTGGCGACGATCGAGGAGTTCGGCGAAGAGGATGACTACACCTGGAAGGACTTCTGGGCCGACCTGCGCGCCAACGACGTGGCCGTCCAGGCCGGGTGGAGCGAGGCCTACTACGGCGACTTCACCGTGGGCGGTGGCGGGGATCGTCCGCTGGTGGTCAGCTACGCATCGAGTCCGCCCGCCGAGGTGATCTTCGCCGATCCGCCGGTCGACGAGGCGCCGACCGCGGTGGTCGAGGCGAGCTGCTTCCGGCAGGTGGAGTTCGTCGGCGTCCTCGACGGGACCGACCACGAGGGCGCCGCCCGCGAGCTGGTCGACTTCCTGCTGTCCGTCCCGCTGCAGGAGGACATCCCGCTCAACATGTTCGTGTTCCCGGCCAACGAAAACGCGGCCATCCCCCAGGAGTTCATCGACCACACGGTCGTGCCCACTAACTCGAAGGCCCTCGATCCTGAAGCGATCGAGGCCAATCGTGAGCGTTGGATCGAGGAGTGGACCGAGATCGTGCTGCGCTGATGGACGCGGCGTCGTCCCGGCGAATATCGCGCGGGGCGACGCTCGCAGTCGCCGCGCTCCCGATTGGATTCTTCGCGCTCTTCTTCGCGTGGCCCGTCGCCTCGATCTTGTGGCGAGGACTCAACGTCGACGGTGAGATGGACCTCTCCGTCTTCGGCGATGTCGTTGCCGATCCGTTCATGCGCGAGGTCGCCTGGTTCACGCTGTGGCAGGCGCTCGTGTCGACCGCGCTCACTCTCGCGCTCGGGCTCCCCTGCGCCTATGTTGTGAGCCACTACGAGTTCCGGGGGCGGCGGCTGTTCCGAGCGCTTGTCACGGTGCCGTTCGTGTTGCCCACGGTGGTGGTCGGGACCGCGTTCCTCGTCGTGTTCGGTCCCGCCGGCCCGTTGGGGTGGGATCTGCGCCAAACGATCTGGGCCGTGCTGGCCGCTCACGTGTTCTTCAACGTCTCGGTGGTGATCCGAACCGTGGGTGGTGCATGGGACAACTCCACCCTGGGCCGGAGGAGGCTGCGCGGGTGCTCGGAGCGAACCGGCTGCGCGCGTTCTGGTCGGTCACCCTTCCCCGGCTCGCACCCTCGTTGGCGGCTGCGTCGGCCATCGTGTTCCTCTTTACCTTCACGTCGTTCGGTGTGGTGCTGATCCTCGGCGGGCCCGGGTTGTCCACCCTCGAGTCGGAGACGTACTTCCAGACGGTCCGCTACCTCAACCTCGACGTGGCGGCAGTGCTCGCGATGGTGCAGATGGTGTCTGTGGTGCTCCTGCTCGTCGTGCAACGTCGTCTTCAACGGCGGTTCGAACGCTCGCTGCGCGTCCGGTCTGCGGCGCAACGCCGTCGCCCGCTTCGCGGGTGGCGCGATCGCCTGTTCGTCGGATCGGTGGTCGGTACCACCCTCGCGTTGGTCGCGGCTCCTCTCCTGGTGCTGGTGTGGCGGTCGCTCGACGTGGGGGATGGCCTCGGTTTCGCCCACTACGACGCTCTCGATGAGAGCCGGCGCGGGACCACGCTGTTCGTCGAGCCAATCGACGCCGTGTTCAACTCGCTGCGCTTCGCGGCGGGCGCGACGGTGATCGCTCTGGTCGTCGGGGTCCTCGCGGCGGTCGCCATCGCTCGCGGGCACGGCCGGTTGGCTCGATCGCTCGACACGAGCTTGATGCTCCCGCTGGGTACCTCCGCGGCGACGGTCGGATTCGGGTTCCTGATCGCGCTCGATTCGCCGCCGCTCGACCTGCGGACGTCGCTGTGGCTCGTGCCGATCGCTCACGCGCTGGTCGGGATTCCGTTCGTGATCCGCATCGTTGTCCCTGCCCTCCGCAGCGTCGACGAACGACTGCGCGCCGCCGCCCAGGTCCTCGGTGCATCACCTGCCCGCGTTTTGCGCGAGGTCGATGTGCCGATTGTCAGCCGGTCGTTGATCGTGGCGGGGGGCTTTGCTTTCGCGGTCTCGCTCGGAGAGTTCGGGGCAACCTCGTTCATCGCGCGGCCCCAGCATCCGACGATCCCGACTGCGATCTTCCGGTTTCTCGGCCAGCCCGGCGCCTCCAATCTCGGGCAGGCGATGGCGATGAGTGTGATCCTGATGCTCCTGACGACCGTCGTGGTCCTCGCGATCGATCGGTTCCGGCTCGGGGAGTTCGGCGAATGGTGAACCACGGCCTCCAGGTCACCGAGCTCTCCGTTCGCTTCAGCGCCACGACGGTCGCGGTCGACCGCGTGTCGCTCGAGGTGGGGCCGGGGGAGGTTCTGTGCGTGCTGGGACCCAGCGGTTGCGGCAAATCGACGCTGCTCCGCGCCATCACGGGTCTCGTGACGCCCCAGGAGGGCGACGTGTCGTGGGCCGGCGAATCGATCGTCGAGGTGCCGGTTCATCGCCGCAACTTCGGCCTGATGTTCCAGGATCACGCCCTCTTCCCGCACGCCGACGTCGCAGCCAACGTCGGGTTCGGGTTACGGATGGCCGGCTGGTCGAAGGCGGCCATCGCCTCGCGTGTCGGCGAGATGCTGGACCTCGTCGACCTGGGCGATCTGGCGCACCGCTCGACCGACGAACTCTCGGGAGGCGAACAGCAGCGGGTCGCCCTGGCTCGCGCTCTGGCACCCGACCCCCGGCTCCTGTTGCTGGACGAGCCGCTCGGCGCGCTCGACCGGGGTCTCCGGGATCAACTCGTCGCCGACCTGCGCGGGCTCTTCACAGAGCTGGGGACCACCGTCCTCTACGTGACGCACGACCAGGACGAGGCACTGACGATCGCAGACCGGCTCGCTGTGATGAGGGCGGGACGGTTCGTGCAGGTGGGTGCCCCGATCGAACTGTGGCAGCGCCCGCGGGACGCGTTCGTCGCCCGATTCCTGGGCGCTTCCAACCTGTTCCGGGCAGAAGCGAGCGACGGTGTGGCGGAGCTGCCGTTCGGCACGGTGGATGCTGGAGGCCTTTCGGGCGCAATCACCGTGATCGTGAGGGACGACGCCCTTCGAGTCAGCGCTTCGGGTGCGCTCGAGGCCACCGTGGTGGGGCGACGCTTCGCCGGTGACGTAGCGCGCTGCCGGGTTCGGGTGGCCGGGGTCGAGTTGGACGTCGCATTCGAGACGGGAGCGCTCGTCGAGGCAGGTGACGTCGTGCGGGTCGACTTCGATGCCTCGAGAACCGTCACCCTCCCCGGTGTGGAGTGAGGCGCTGCATCACGGTGACGTCGAGCCACTTGCCGAACTTGCGGCCGACCTCGCGTTCGACGCCGATCGTCTCGAAACCGTGGCGTGCGTGGAGAGCCACCGACGCGGGGTTGCTTCCGGCGACGCGGGCGAAGACGGCGTGGAACCCGTGCTCGTCAGCCAACTGGACCAACTCGCAGAGCAGCAGATTGCCGACGCCCCTTCCCTGGTGATCGGGGTGGACGTACACGCTGTTCTCCACGCTCGTCGCGTAGGCCGGACGTGAGCGGTACGCGCTGAGGCACGCCCACCCAGTGATGGTCCCGTCGTCGTCTTCGGACACCACGCAGGGATGCGCTCCGCTGCGCGCCCGGAGCCACTCGCTCTGCTCCTCCAGGGTCCGCGGCACGAGATCGAACGTCGCGACGCCGGTGGTGACCTCTGCGTTGTAGATCTCGGCGATCGCGCTCGCGTCGCGCTGTTCGGCCAGGCGCACGTGCATCGCGGCCACGGTACCGCGGCACCCCTCGAACCATCCCACCGACGTGATCTGGCCGCTCTTGCCGGGTCGGAGAAGCCGTTCGCTATGCTGGCCAGTCGGCACAGGCGCGCCTGTGCACGGGTCGCCCCGTTAGCTCAGTCGGTAGAGCACAGCCATGGTAAGGCTGGTGTCGCCGGTT
>CAYUBX010000171.1:0-6816 GCA_964443165.1 uncultured Acidimicrobiales bacterium | reverse complement strand
CCCCAACGACGAGACTCACCAGCCCGCTGATGATCGGGATGACGAGCAGCTCCCGGTCGTGGTTGATGACGGCCCATGACGCCTTCGCCATGGCCCATGTGCGTGACAGCGTTCCCATGTGTTGTCCCTGTTCAGGCCGCGGGGACATCCCGCGATCCAGTGATATCCATCCTGTCAGAACAACGAACTCGGGCCGACCAAGGTTCCCGCCGGCGGGCTGCATCTCGCCGCGGCTCGCTGGGGTAGTCTCGGGCCCGTCATCCACGGCATCACGGACCATTGAGGGGGACGCGACGATGGCAGCATCGGGCTCGATTCTGGGGAACGCAGTACGGCGCAAGGAGGACCCAGGCCTCCTCACCGGAGCGAACGAGTACTTCGACGACCTCGACCTCGGCGCCGCGAGCGTCGTGTTCGTGCGTTCGACCATGGCGCACGCCAACCTCGAGTCGGTCGACACCAGCGAGGCCGAGGGGATGGACGGCGTGCTCGGTGTCTTCACCGCCGACAGCCTCGAGATGCCTCCGGTCAACGGCTTCGAGATGCTCGGCAACGACTTCGATCGTCCGCCGCTCGCCGGCGGCCGGGTTCGGTTCGTCGGCGACATCATCGCTGCCGTCGTGGCCGAGACTCGCACGCAGGCGGTCGACGCGGCCGAGGCCGTCATCGTCGACTACGACCCGCTGCCCGCGCTCGCCGACATCGAGGCCGCCGCGGCACCGGACGCCCCGGTGATCTGGGAGGGCAAGGACAACAACGTCTGCTTCGCCATCGGCAACGAGTACGACGGCCCCGATGTCCTCGAAGGCGCAGACGCTGTGGTGTCCGAGCGCATCGTCACCCAGCGGCTTGCCGGCGTGCCTATGGAGCCCAATGGCTGCGTCGCAGTGCCCGAGGGCGACTCCATGACCTTTTACGCGGCGACCCAGGCAGCGCACTCCCTCAAGGCCGGCCTGGCGCCCAACCTCGGCTACGACGACGATCACCTCCGGGTGATTGCACCGTGGGTCGGCGGTGGCTTCGGCCCCAAGGCCGCCTTCTATGTCGAGTACGTGATCGCCGGCAAGGCCGCGCAGGCCCTCAACCGAGCGGTCAAGTGGACCGAGCAGCGCGGCGAGAACATGCTCTCGATGGCCCAGGGCCGTTCGATGGTGATGAACGCCGAGCTCGGCGTGATGAACGACGGCTCGATCGTCGGCATGCGCTGCAACGTTCTGGCCGACGCAGGCGCCTACCCGGCCATCGGGGCCATCCTCCCGATGCTCACGATGATGCTGAGCCAGGCCGTGTACGACATGCCGCGCATCGACTTCAACGCAATGACAGTCGTCACCAACACCACCTTCATCGCCGCCTACCGCGGTGCGGGTCGCCCCGAGGCGACGCAGATGGTGGAGCGGATTCTCGACAAGGCCGCCGGCGCGATCGGCATGGACCCGGCGGAGATCCGCCGCAAGAACTTCCTGCAGCCCGATGCGTTCCCGCTCACCACCCTCGTGGGTTCGAACTACGACTCGGGCGAGTACGAGAAGGCCCTCGACGCAGTGCTCGAAGCGTCCGGCTACGCCGATCTGCGAGCCGAGCAGGCGCAGCGTCGTGAGTCGGGCGATTCCAAGATGCTGGGTATCGGCCTGTCGTCCTACGTCGAGGTCACCGCTCCGATCGGTCTCCATGTCGAATACGGCGCCTGCGAGATCCAGGACGACGGTTCGGCTCTGATCCGGGTCGGCACCAGCAGCCACGGCCAGGGCCACGACACCGCGTTCTCGATGATCGTGGAGGACACGCTCGGCATCCCGATGAGCGACGTGACCCACGTCGACGCCGACACCACCGAGGTTCGCAGTGGCTCGGGCACCTTGGGTTCCCGCTCGCTGCAGGCCGGCGGCTCGGCGATCTACGAGGCGTCGAAGGTCGTGCTCGAGAAGGGCAAGGAACTCGCCGCATCGATGCTCGAGGCCAGCGTGGACGACATCGTCGTCGGCGACGGCGCCCTCCAGGTGGCGGGTGTTCCCGCGAAGTCGGTCAGCTGGGCCGATCTCGCAGGCGAGGCGAAGAACCAGGGCATCGAGCTCAGCCACGAGCTGGACTTCGACGGTCAGGACGCGACGTACCCGTTCGGTTCGCACGTCGCTGTGGTCGAGATCGACCGCGACACGGGCGAGGTCGACCTGCTCCGCCATATCGCGGTGGACGACTGCGGCACGATTCTCAACCCGATGCTGGTCAACGGTCAGCAGCACGGCGGCATCGCGCAGGGCATCGCCCAGGCGCTGTGGGAGCACGTGCAGTACGACGAGGACGCCAACCCGGTCACTGCGTCGCTGATGGACTACCTGATGCCGTCCGCTGCGGAGCTGCCGAGCTTCGAGGTGTCCAACACCGAGACCGCATCGCCCCGCAACCCGCTCGGCGCCAAGGGCATCGGCGAGTCGGGCACGATCGGTTCCACGCCGGCGGTGCACAACGCGGTCTGCGATGCGGTCGCCCACCTGGGCATCGACCACATCGACATGCCCTGCACCCCCCAGGCCGTGTGGAGCGCCCTCCAGAGCACCTGAGTCCCAAGTTGAGTCACTTCGGTGTCAGACACCGAAGTGACTCAACTGCATCTAGGCCTCCACCAGCAGGAACAACCCGAAGCAGGTGAGGGTCATCATGAGGGCGATGAGCGGAAGCTGGCTGCGTTCGAGCCGCTTGGGAGGCAGCTCCGCCAACGCTCTGTCGTGGCCGACGACGACGCCCGCAAGATGCCCGATGATGATTCCCATCGCCTGCACCCACGCCACGACCGTCGTGCTGATGAAGGTGTAGTTGGGACGTTCGCTTCGGTACCCGAAGAGGTCCCACCCCTGCGCGAAGGGGTCTGAGGCCTGGATCCAGAGGAACTGTCCCTCGAACACGGCCAGGCTGAAGTAGTGGGCGATCGAGTAGCCGACCGCCACCGGCAGAAGCGCCAGTGCGAACACGTCGTCGTACGTCGGGTCGTCGGTGCCCGCCGCGCGCTGCATGAGGCGAATCGCGGAGAGCAAGAGCACCAGCAGCACACAGACGGTGAGCAGCAGACCGATGCTGTTGACAGCGGTCGCTCCCCAGCCGACTCGAGTGCCCACGATGTCGCGCCACCAGTCGGTTCGGGTCACCCCATCGAAGGTGGTCCCGCCGAGCACAACCATGATCGACAGCGCGATGCCCGGCTGGATCATGACCCGCGACAAGCCGGCGAAGGGCGCCCGCACGCCCCACTCTCCCTCGCGCACGAACATCGGTCCACCCGCTCCGATCAGCCGGCACCAGACCGCCAGCGGGTCGCGCGAACGGAGACCCTCCCGCCCGTAGCGAAGGGCTGCGTACACGCTCACCGCGATCCACGCGCCGAGGAGCCAGGCCAGAATCCGGGCCGACGCGGACGCGTGGTACGCCAGCTCGACCCAGTGGAACACCAGCAGGCCCGCTGCCGGGACGTACAGGGTGAACCGGGCCGCCGATCCGCCGCGGCTCTCGTGGTCTCCCGCCACGCGATCCCGCAACGAAGCGAGCGCCTCGAACGGGCTCATCCAGCGCCAAATGTCGCCAAACACGAAGCTCAGCAACGGCACGATCACCCAGAGGAAGACGTACACGAGCCGCGGGGTGATGTTCTCCCACTGGTTGTCCGTCACCCAAACGCCGGCACCCAGCCCGACGACGACCACGAGCAACCCGAACAGGCGGCCGACGGCCGTGAAGGTTCGGGCGGCGAGTGCATCGGTGCGCCCGAGAACCCGCCCGTCGGCGAGGCCATCGAAGCGGGACCGACTCCAGGCAACCGTCAGGCCGACGAACGAGATGATGATCGCAGCGATCGCTCCCACAACAAGCGCAGTCAGGGGGAGCGGCAGATCGCCGCGGGAACCGATCCCGTGGGCGAGGACGGTCACGAGATCTCCAGCTCCAGAATCAACTGGTGCGAGTCCTCGAGTTCGACTTCGAACACGCCAGGGATCTCGGCGGTGAAGGCGAAGTGTGCGTCCGCGTTGGGACCGACGGTTCGCAGGATGTCGTATCCGTGCACGTGAACGATGTCATCGGTGTCGGACGTGACGTGGAGGGCGATCACCGAACCGACCTCGACGTTCACCTTCACGACACCGCCATCCGGCCGGCCACCAGCGAGGGACACCTCCACGGTCTGAACTGCGTCAGCGACATCGGCATCGAAGGGTGTCGGCTCACCCGTGGATCCACCGCCTGCTGAGTGGTCGTGATCGTGAGACTCCTCGCCGGACCCGTCCGTCGCTTCGCCCTCGACCATCAGCGCGGCGGTGACGTCCACGGGTATCCCATCGATGGTGATGACCGAGTGGTCGTTGGAGGACAACTCCACGCGAATCTCGTGATGCCCGGGCTCGAGCGCCGGGAGCTGGAGCCACTCTCCATACAGGCGGGTCACCTTCCGACCGTCGACGTAGAGGTGCATGTGGCCCTCGCCGTCGACGTGATCCGTCGAGACGTTCTCGGGAGCCAACCGGAAGTTGGTGGGGACAGCTCGCAACGTCCAACCGCCCGCAGGGTCCGGGATCACCTCGACCGTCACCGAGGGCAGCGGCTCGACGGCTTCGACCTGCATGGCCTCACCGTGGGAGTGCCCTCCGGTCGTCTCAGGAACCGTCACCATGGCCTCGACCTCGATGGGTTCGCCGTCGACGGTCAGCTGTGCGTGATCGTTGCTGGACAGCTCGACCCTGATGTGGCGATCGCCCGGCTCGAGCTGACCGAGGTGGAACCACTCGCCATAGATCCGCCCGAGCTTCACGCCATCGACGTAGACGTGCATGTGGCCCTCGCCGTCGACGTGATCCGTCGAGACGTTCTCGGGAGCCAACCGGAAGTTGGTGAGGGTCGCGTGGAGGTTCCAACCCGATGTCGGATCCGCGAGAACCTCGATGGCCACCGTCGGTGCATCAGCTGCGTCGACCTCGCGCTCGTCGGCGTGGCCGTGACCATGGTCGTCGTGTTCATCGTCGGAGTGTTCATCGTCGGAGTGTTCGTGGTCGTCGCTATGCGACGTCGTTGTGGGCGAGTCGGCCGAGGTGGTCGAGTCGCTGTCGCCGCATGCGACGACGAGGAAGGTCAGCCCTGTGATGAGGAGCAGGGCGCGCGGAGCGCGTGTCATGAGAGGGGTCCTTTCGTTCGTGTCTGACGTGTCAATGCCCACAGATGGCGGGCGGGAGGCGTCAGCGAACGGGAGGACCTCTGCTGGTAGGACGACGACCAGCCGCTGGGCGCGGCGCCGAACGAACGGGAACAGGAACGACGAGCGGACCGCGGACCGCGATCGAAAGCGGCGGGCCCGCAGCCCAGCCCTCGAGGACTCGGCCCACGGTGTTGGCGGTGCGGATGAGCACCCACGCCACCAGCGGTTGGGCCAGGAGGCCGGCAACCACGGGGATCGCCTCGGCGAGTTCTGGCGCATGCCCGACCGCGACGCGCTCCCCCACCTCGAGGCAGGCGTAGACCGTGACCATGGCGATGGTCAGCGTGCGCCGTTCCGCACGAAGGTCGACCGCAAAGACCTGCGAGAACCGCCAGGCGATCGCGAGCAGGGCTCCAGCGGCGAGCGGCAGCGACACCATCGCGGCCGGCGAGAGGTAGTGGTGAACCGATTCGACCGACCGAGCGACGAGCCCGTACCCGATCACGTGCCCCACGAGCGCGCCGGCGACCGCGACCAGGGCGGTCAGCGTCATGCGCACTCGGACGTCGGGGCCTGCGGTCACCACCACCACTCTACGTGGTTGTTGGTCACAAGTGAATGGCGGGCTGGCATTGTCGTGGGCGCGGGCCGGGCTGAGGTGAGCATCGCTCGTTGCCGTAGCGTGGCCGGACGATGACTCGGCGCCTGGACCGCGATGCAACCGAGCGGTGGCTCGACGGCCTCCCCGAGAGCGAGATCTTCGAGATCTACAGCGACACCCTCGCGCGGCGGTTCCCGGCGTTTCTGATCCGGGACTTCCACGACGCGCGGCACGACATGGCGCACGCGCTGCACCTGTACGACCCGACGAACGCGGTCGACCAGGCGCTAGTGGACGTCATCGTCACCCCTGGCAGCCACGAGCGGTTCATGCACGACCTGGAGGCGCACTCCTCCAAGCACGGCCTTCGCGGGTGGGTGGAGGCCGGTGAGTCGCTTCTGATCGTCACAGACCACGGCCAGTTCACCGATGTCCCGGTCGTGACGGAGAGCCTCGGCCGGCTCGGCCTTGGCGACCGCAACACCACGGTTCAGGTCGTCAGCGAGATGATCAGCCTGATGGGTCTCGACATCGGCACCGGGCCCCAGGATGTGATCGGCATCCTCCGCAACATCTCCTCGGTCGTGCAGACCGTGCCGCGCCTCGATGGCTCACCGAGTGATGAGCTGCGCCAGTACCGGTCCCGCAAGAACTCCGCAGGGCTCCACGTGCTCGAGGCGGTGCGCGACACCTCGGGATCGATCACCGTGATGTCGCTCGTGGCCCGACACAACGTCACCTCCAAGAGCGGCAACACCCTCTACATCCACGAGCCGAATCGCAGAACGCTCGAGGGGTACGTCGAACCCAACGTGAAGGTGCTCCCCATCTGCCTGGACTGCCCGACCTTCCACGCCGACGGATCCATCGCTCCCGCCGAGATCCGCTTCGAGTTCTTCGATCCCCTCCACATCACGGATCCCCGGACGGACACGCGGGCGATCGTCGAGCAGTTCCGGGATGCGACGAACCGGCTCGTCGGTGACCGCTACAAGAACGGCATCAAGGTGCGGTCGTGGAGGGCCCAGACAGCGGCCCG
>CAYUBX010000170.1:0-6843 GCA_964443165.1 uncultured Acidimicrobiales bacterium | reverse complement strand
CGCCGCGGTGTACTACTCCGGGTTCGAACAGAACACCCCCATCCGCGTACTCACCCCGGACATCTGGCAGTCGATGATCGACGTGCAGTTCACCGGGGCGGTGTGGTTCATCCGCGCCATGGCCAATGCCATGGCGGACGGAGATGGCGGTTCGGTGATCTCGATCTCTTCGCTGACGGCGCAGAACCCCTCCGCGGGGCAGGCCGCATACGCCGGTTCGAAGAAGGGGATCGAGTACATCACCGAGATCGCGGCGGTGGAGTACGGGCCGGACAACGTCCGGGTCAACACGATCGCACCCCACCTGATCGAGACGGACATGACGGCCCGAATCTTCGAGATTCCCCTGGTCATCGAGGCTGTCCGGCAGCAAACACCTCTCGGTCGAATGGGCCACGTGGACGACATCGCCAACGCAGCGCTCTTCCTCGCGAGCGACGAGTCGGGGTACATCTCCGGCCAGACCATCTGCGTCGACGGGGCCGCCTCCAGCCAGAAACTCCCCACCGCCAACGACTACGCCCTTCTCGCCAAGGACCGCCCCGACCTGGTCTGACCCCGGTTCTGGATGGTCTGAGCTGCCCGATGAAGCGGGCACGACCATCCAGAACGCTTCCCTAAGCTGGCCCGCATGGCAGACGCAGGAAGTGGGCCCCTCGCGGGCGTGAAGGTCGTCGAGATCACGAGCATCTACTCAGGTCCCTACGCGGGGATGATGCTCGCCGAGATGGGCGCCGATGTGACGAAGGTCGAGGGTCCGGACGGCCCCGACCCCATCCGTGCCGGCGGTCTCGGGAGCACCCCTGACTCGGTGAGCAGCATCTTCTACTCGCTCAACCGGGGGAAGCGGTTCGCATCGATCGATGCCTCCACCGACCGAGGTCGGGAGCTGCTGTTCGAACTGGTGTCTGGCGCCGACATCTTCCTCACCAACATGCGGGCGGGGAAAGCCGACCTCCTCGGCCTCAGCCACGACGCCCTCTCGGCGAAGAATCCCGGCATCATCCACGCCTCGATCAATGGACTGGGTCGAGAGGGTCCCGAGGCCGATCGGCCGGTGTTCGACTACGTCATCCAGGCCCGCACCGGAATGGTCGACTACCAGCGCGACAAGGACGGCAACGGCGACCTCATGCACCAGCTGATCGTCGACAAGACGTCGGCCAACGCACTCGTGCAGGCGATCCTCGCTGCGCTCTACGTGCGCGAAAAGACCGGCGAGGGTCAGCAGCTCGACGTGCCGATGATCGCTGTGGGCCTCCACCTCGCCTGGACCGATGCATTCGCCGCAGGGTTGGCGGAGGAGTCACCGGCGATCCCATGGGAGATGATGCCGCCCCACCTCAGGGCGGCACCGGCGACGTTCCTCCCCGTGCTGCAGACCAAGGACGGGGAGATCGCGACCGGCGTGCTCGTTCCGCCGTGGGATGGGCTCTGCCTGGCGCTCGACAGGACCGACTGGGTGGTGGACGAACGCTTCGCCGAGACCGACGGACGCATCCTCAACTACCCGGCGCTCCTCGCGGAGGTTCGCGAGGAGGTGGCGAAATACACCACCGAAGAGGTGCTGGCCCGCTTCGCCGAGCACGACTTCGCCGCGGGCCCGGTGGTGCGACGTGAAGAAGTGTTCGACGACCCGACCATTCAGCACCTGGGGCTCATCAGCGAGCAGGACGCCGAGTCGCTGGGTCGCGTCCGCCAGCCCGCACCGATGTGGAACTTCGACGCCACGCCCGCAGGCGTCACCACCAGCATCGGTGAGACGGGCCGCGACACACGGGCCGTTCTGGCCGACCTGGGTGTGTCGACCGACGAGATCGCATCGCTGATCTCCGGCGGCGTCGCCAAGGAGCCCGGCTCGGATTCTTGATCGGCTCAGCTGACGGATCTGACAGCTCGGGCCATCAAGAACCGGTTGCGCGGGAGCCCCGGTAGCGTCGAGCACGACTTCCTCCCATATCCCAACACGGAGGAAGTGGATGTACAGCCAGCAGTGTCTGGCCCTGCTGCGTGCACAGCACGGGGTGATCACGCGGCAGCAGGCGCTGGGGGCGGGTGTCGCCGAGCACGAGATACGCGCCTTGCTCCGGCGCGGGCTGTGGGTGAAGGTGCACGCAGGGGTGTACCGCGAGGTGGTCGCCCGGCCGACCTGGCGGGCCGCGCTCGTCGCCGCGTGCCTGGCACACGGCGCCGTGGCGAGCCACCGCACCGCTGCGCGGCTCCACGGGCTGCAGGGATTCGACCGGACGAAGCTGGAGATCACCGTCGTGCACGGCAGGCTGGTCACGCTCGACGGCATCGTGGTGCACCAGTCGAAGCAGATGCATCTCGATCGTCGCGTGCTGCGCGACGGTATCTCGACGACGAGTCTGGCCAGGACGGTTCTCGATGTCGCCGCTGTCAGCTCATCGCCCGTTCTCAACGACGTCGTTGATCAGGTCATCAGGGCACGCCGCCTGCGCTGGTACGACCTCTACCGGGTTCTGGCGATCCACAGTCAGCGGGGGCGAAATGGGTGCGGGCCTCCGCGCGAGCTTCTCGCCTACCGGTTCGGCGAGACCGTGCCGCTCAGTGCGTGGAGCCGCATGGTCGCCGACCTCCTCGTCGCCCACGGTCTCCCCGAACCGCTCCTCGAGCATCGAATCTGTGACGAATCCGGAGCGCTGATCGCGCAGGTCGATCTGGCGTACCCGGCCCACCGGGTCGTCATCGAACTCGACAGCGTGGCCTACCACCACAGCCTCGACGGTTTCGAGCGCGACCGGGCGCGCTATCGCGGCCTCGCTGCGATCGGTTGGGTCGTCCTGCCGCTCACATGGAAGCAGTTCACCGAGGACGCATCCACCTTCGTCGCCGAAGTTCGGACGGTCCTCGGCCGTTCTTGATGGTCGGACCCGCCGCATGTGACAGCCAGGCCCATCAAGAACGAAATCAGTCGGCGACCGGCTCCGGCTCGCGGCTCCAGTTGACGTCGAAGTCGACCGCGATGTCGAGCACCTGGAAGGCGCGGCCCATCCCCACGCAGAATCCGGCGACCACGGTCAGCTCGAGCAGTTCCTGCTCGTCGAAGTGCTCGGCGCAGCGTTCCCAGAACTCGTCGTCGATGGTGGTGTGGTCGATCGCGAAGCGTTCGCCGAACTCGATCGCCAGCTTCTCACGTGCCGTGAACTCGTCGACTTCGTAGTACCGATCGACCGCGTTGTAGAGGTCGTCGTCCATGCCCTGCTGCATCGCCGATGCAGCCCGAGTGTTCAGTCAGACGTGACACCGGTTGAGCTGGGCGATCCTCATGCGCATCGCCTCCCGCTCGCGGATCGGAAGCGACGCCTTCTCGTAGGCGGCCATGCCCATGGCGTGGAGGCCCTCACCGAGGTGCGGCGCGACCTGCCAGATCCGGGATGCTTCGAGCCCGTCACCTTCAGGTACCTGAATCCGTGCCATACGCCCCTCCCCAGGAAGCTGGATGACCTATCGGTCGGTTAGTTTACGGGCTGTCGGATCAATCGTCCGACGTGAGCGCCGCGAGCGAGGGGGAACAGCCTTGGAACCCACCGAAGACGTCCTGCGGGACCTGCACCACCGCATGGTGCGGATCCGCCATTTCGAGGAGGCGGCGGGCCGGCTGGCCGAACAGTCCCGGCTGCCCGGTTTCCTCCACCTCTACGTGGGCGAAGAAGCGGTCGCCTCCGGCATCTGCGCCGCGCTCACCGACGAGGACCAGATCAGCTCCACCCATCGCGGCCACGGTCACCTCGTCGCCAAGGGCGGCGACTTCAACCGCATGATGGCCGAGTTGATGGCCAAGGAGACGGGGTACTGCAAGGGTCGTGGCGGCTCGATGCACATCTGTGATCTCGACCTCGGCATGCTCGGCGCCAACGGCATCGTCGGTGGCGGCGTGCCCATCGCCGTCGGAGCGGGCTTCGCCAACAAGTACAAGGGCAACGGCAACGTCAGCGTCGTGTTCTTCGGTGATGGTGCCTCCAACATCGGCGCCTTCCACGAGGCAGCGAACATGGCCGCAGCGCTCCACCTGCCCGTGATCTTCGTCTGCGAGAACAACGAGTACGGCGAGTACACGCCCCGCGACAAGACGATGGCGATCACCGACGTGGTCGATCGGGCGGTCGGCTATGGGATGCCCGGCGTCATCGTCGACGGCATGGACGCCGTGGCGGTCTACGAAGCGGCCACCGAGGCCGTGGCCCGGGCCCGCAACGGCGACGGCCCGAGCTTCATCGAGGCGAAGACGTACCGCTTCTACAACCACCACGGTGTGCAGGTGCTCGGCATGAAGTACCGCTCCGACGAGGAGCTCGAGGAGTGGAAGAAGCGGGACCCCATCGACCTGCTCGAAGCCCGGCTCGCCGAGGCGGGGATCATGAGCGCCGATGAGGCGGCGGCGGTCCACGCCGACATCGAGGCCCAGACCGAGGCGGCCATCGCGTTCGCCGAAGAGAGCCCCGATCCGGACCCGACAGACCTGTTCAACGACGTCTATACGCTGTCCGGCGGGGGAGGTGCCTGAGATGGCTGCAACCGAAACCGAAGTCAGGGAACTCACCTACGGGGCCGCCTTTAACGAGGCACTGCGTCAGGTCATGCGGGAGGACGAGGACGTCTTCGTCGCCGGCGAGGACGTCGGCGCTGCGGGCGGCGTGTTCGGCAGCTTCGTCGGGCTGCAGAAGGAGTTCGGCGAACACCGCAGCTTCGACACACCGATCAGTGAGCAGGCCATCGTCGGTCTGGGCATCGGCGCCGCCGTGGCCGGGCTGCGTCCGGTCGTGGATTTGATGTTCATGGACTTCATCCTCGTGGCGATGGACCAGATCGCGAACCAGGCGGCGAAGCTCAAGTACATGTTCGGCGGCAAGGCCACCTTGCCGCTCACGATCACGACGAGCGGAGGAGCCGGCCTGTCCGCAGCGGCCCAGCACAGCCAGAGCCTCGAAGCGATGCTCTGCCACGTCCCCGGCCTCAAGGTCGTCATGCCCGCCACGCCCTACGACGTGAAGGGGCTGCTCGTGTCGTGCATCCGCGACGACAACCCCACCGTGTTCGTCAAGAACAAGCGTCTGCTCGGAGCCAAGGGCCCGGTGCCAGAGGACCTCTACGAGGTGCCGATCGGTTCGGCCAACGTCGTGCGGCCCGGCGACGGGATGACAGTCGTCGCGTACGGCCGCATGCTCGGCGAGTCCATGAAAGCGGCCAAGCGCCTCGCCGACGAGGGCATCGACTGCGAGGTCGTCGACCTCCGGACCGTGCAGCCGCTCGACGTGGAGACCGTCACCGAGTCGGCACGGAAGACCAACCGGATCGTCGTCGTTCACGAAGCGGTGCGTTTCGGTGGGCTGGGCGCGGAGATCGCCGCCCAGGTCCAGGAGCATGCCTTCGACTATCTCGACGCTCCCGTGGCGCGCGTGGCGGCTCCGTTCACACCGGTGCCGTTCAGCCCCGTGCTCGAAGCGGAGTACGTGCCCAACGCCGGGCGCATCGCCGACGGCATCCGCGAGACACTCGGTCGGCCGGTCCCCGGTTCGTGAACGCTGGCGGCCCGCCGACGGTCGGGATCGTCGTCAACCCTGCCGCTGGCAAGGACATCAGACGGCTGGTCTCCGCTGCCTCGCCCACCTCCGACATGGCGAAGGTGGGCATCGTCCGCCGCGCCGTGATCGGGGCGGTGGAGGGCGGAGCGAAGCGGGTTCTGCTCACCGACGACCGGCGAGCCCTGTCGGCCAGGGCGATCGACCGGCTCGATCTCGATGCCGAGCTCGA
This sequence comes from uncultured Acidimicrobiales bacterium, assembly GCA_964443165.1. Classification (GTDB taxonomy): domain Bacteria; phylum Actinomycetota; class Acidimicrobiia; order Acidimicrobiales; family Poriferisodalaceae; genus JAYPWI01. Next base: position 1,068 of record CAYUBX010000170.1, on the reverse strand, counting down.
TCTGCTTCCCGCGCCGCCGTGGGACGTCAGCCGCAACAGCACCGTCGCCGCGATGCACATGGGTGACGACGAGGCGGGAGCGGTCATCGTTTTGGGCGGTGATGGGACACACCGCGACGTGGTGAAGGGGTGGCGCGACGCACCGCTCGTCGCACTGTCCACCGGCACCAACAACGTCTTCCCGCGTCATCACGAGGCCACCATCGCCGGCCACGCCGCAGCGGCGGTGGCCGCCGGGGTGGCGGATCTCGACGAGGTGTCGTGGCGAGCGAAGCTCCTCGACGTCGAGGTCGACACCTCCGATGGGCCGGAGTCCGACCTAGCGCTGGTCGACCTGGCGCTCATCGAATCGTCGTTCACGGGCAGTCGCGCGGTGTGGGAGGGCAACCGCCTTCGTTCTCTCGTCGCTGTGATCGCCGAACCGGCTTCCGTGGGCCTGTCGGCGATCGCCGCGCGTCTGATGCCCACCGCACGCACCGACCCCGGAGCGGTCCACGTCACGTTCGGTTCGGGCGGTGAATCCCGTCGCGTCCCGATCGCGCCCGGGCTCTACAGCGACGTCGCCGTCACCGGCTACGAACGGATCGACATCGGCGCACCTTTCGAGCTGGCGGGTCCCGGCGTGCTCTCCTTCGACGGCGAGCGCGACGTGGTGCTCCCCGAGGGCCGCTCGGCGACCCTGACCCTGGCCGACGACGGCCCACACATCATCGACGTACCCGCCGCGATGGCGGCCACCGCACGACCTCACGACAACGGGTGATCACGACTCATGGCCACTGAATTCCAGATGCCCAAGCTCGGCCTCACGATGGAGGCGGGCACCATTCTCGAGTGGTTGGTTCCCAGCAGCACCGAAGTGTCGCCGGGCACCGCCGTGCTGCTCATCGAGACCGACAAGGTCGAGTCCGAAGTGGAGGTGGCCGAGGGCGGCATCCTCCACCACGTCGGCGAAGTGGGTGAGACCTACGACTGCGGTGTGCTGATCGGTTGGTTCCTCGCAGAGGGCGAAGAAGCCCCGGCGGGGCGCGCTGCGTCGCGGGGTTCCTCGAGCGTGGTGCCGGTGTC
>CAYUBX010000169.1:0-6849 GCA_964443165.1 uncultured Acidimicrobiales bacterium | reverse complement strand
TCCTGCGGTCCCCACGGCCGACTACAACACGGCGACCTTCGCGGCGCTGGCCACGATGTTCGCTCTCTACGAGCGCGATGCCCAGGGTGGTCAGGGGCAGATGATCGACTTGGCGCTCTACGAGCCGCCCTTCCGGATCACCGGTGATCTGGTCGGAAACTTCGTTCGCACGGGCCAGATCCGTGAGCGGATCGGCAACCGCAATCCGGGCTTCACCCCCGCGGGCAACTTCCTCACGAGCGACGGCCGCTGGATCCAGATCGCGGCGGGCGGCGAAGGGCCGTGGCGCCGGCTCTGTGACGCCATGGGTCGGCCCGAACTCGCGGACGACGAGCGCTACGCAACGGCTCGCGACCGCCACCAGAGAGCCGATGAGCTCGAGGAGATGCTGCGGTCATGGATCGCAGGCCTGCCCTTCGGTGAACTCGACGAGGTGCTCGCCCGTCACAACGTGCCAGCGGGTGGAATCCTGACCGCGGCCGACATCGTCGACCACCCGCAGTACGTCGCGCGGGACAACATCGCCATGGTCGACGACGGTCAGGGCACCGAGGTCGCGATGCCTGCCGTGGTCCCTAACCTCACCGGCACCCCTGGCTCGATCCGCCACGCCGGCCAGCCGCTCGGGCATGAGACCGACGCCGTGCTCGGAGGGTTGCTCGGACTCAGCGAGCACGAGCTCGATGAGCTGCGCAACGACGGTGTGATCTGACGCAACGGCGCCGTCGGTGTCAGGGAGAGGTGAGGCCGGCCCGACGCTTCTGTTCCTGGAACGCCTCGCGCGCGCGGGTGAGTTGCTCGTCGTCGAGTCCGGACAGGTTCATGTTGTCGCGCTTCCACCCGTGCGGTTCGCCAGGCCACTGGACCGGTGTCTGCACGGTGGTTCGCGGCCCGGGCGCCATCTCCAGGACGGTGAGGGCGTGTTCGAGGGCGGTCCGCTGCGACTCCGGGTCGTGGGGAAGGCCGGCGGAGTTGCCGAGCGGAACGTCCGAGAACGCGAACCGCGGGACGCCGACGGTCTCGACGATGTCCTTGGCAGCGCCAAGCACGACGGTGGGCAGTCCTTCGGCCTCAAGGTGGCGTGCGACCAGACTCACGGTCTGGTGACACACCGGTCAGGTGGGGACCAGCAGGACGACATCGGCAGCGTCTTCCCTGATGAGCTCCGCGATCTGTGGCGCGTGCTCTTCGCTGGTGGACCGTTGACGGCGGACGGTCGGAACGGCGTAGATGCGATCGGTCAGCTCGCCGATCCGCCCCGCCGTGACCGCCTCCTCAAGACGTAGCATCGGAAGCCACGTGTTGCGGTCGTCGGCCTTGGAGTGGTGCCGGTCATACCCGATGTGGCTGATGCGCAGATCGTGGTCGTCGTCGCTCGTGGCCACGGTCGGGCGGGTGTACACCTCGAAGAACTTCGCTGCGCCGTTGTACTCGGCTCCCGGCCCCTGATCCCCGAGTTCGGGGCGGAACGGCGCGGCAGTCGTGACCAGCGCGACCCGGCTCTCGGACAGCGGCTTGGCCAACGGCGTGAACGGCACGTCGGTGTGGCAGGGCCACCGGTAGGCGTCGTATCCGAGGGCGCTGTACCAGGCCCGGGTGCGATCGATGTACCGAACGGGCTGGTGAGGATGTGGCTCGGGCAGCCCCGGCGTGGCGTCGAGCTGGGTCATGCATCCAGTCTTTCAGGTGGACGCGCCTCTCATCTTCGGTTCTGGGCGCGTGAGGGTTGGCCGACACCGACTTCAAGACGGCGCGTGCGAAGGACTGGAGTCAGATCGACTCGGCGTGCCTGCGGAGTTCGTCTGGCTGGTGGATCACGAACACCTGGCGGCCGGTCTCAAGCCACTCGAGGTCGCGGGCCACCTTTAGTGCCCGGACGACCGCGTCACGGCTGACCCCGGCCCAGTCGGCCAGCTCCTGCTGGGAGAGCGGGGACCGCAGGCGGATCGTGCCGTCGGCTTCGGGGGTGAGGCCGTCCATCAGCTGCACCAGGCGGGCGCAGACGCGTGACATGGCGTCCGTGGTGCCGAACTCGAGCTGCCGGTCCGATGCGTCCCGGAGCCGATGGGCCACCGTGCGAAGGGTCGCCGCTCCGATGGACGGCTCGGTGTCGAGGAGCTGGTTGATGGCGGGGCCGGTGAGATGCAGAGTCCGGCCGGGGGTGAGGAACACGCCCGTCGCCGACCGCGGTGACCCGTCGACTGCTGCCAGCTCCCCCAGAACGTCGCCCGCACCTTGGAGGCCGAGGATGATTTCCCTGCCGTCGGGCGACAGCTTCGTGAGCTTGATCGTCCCCTCGAGAACGACGGTCACGGACGTGTTGTTCTCGCCTTCGCGAAACAGCACCGCGCCACGCCGGTGGCGGCGCTCGGTTGCGGTTGCGTCAAGTGCACTGCGGCCCTGAGGGGTGAGCCGATCCAGAAAGCTGGTGTCGTCGGACACGTCAGCTGGTCTCGGGATCGACGATCTGGCCGTCCTCGTCGCGGATCTCGGGTTCTCGGACGCGCACCCGTGGGTCGCCGAACCTGGCGTCCCGCTCGGCGAAGGCTCCGCGCAGCCCTCCGTCCTTCACGGCGGCGATGTTCTCGGCGGTGGCCGGCGCGAGGTGGGCCCGCGCGTCGGTCTCGGCGGCATATCGCTGGAGGACGCGGGCGCCCATCAGCTCCATGCCCATGTTGATCACCCGCTTGTTGGAGCTCAGCAAATGGTGGTCGATCATCGCCAGGCGTTGGGCGAGACTCGTCACCTCGTCGTCGAGAACCGCAGCCGGGACCGACTTCATCACCAGCCCGATGTGGGCCGCATCCTCTCCGGAGATGAGGTCACCCGACATGGTGAGGCGCTTCGCCCACTGCGGACCCACGTGGTACAGCCACATCGAGTTGGGGAGCGAGCCGAGGTTGCGCGCTGGGGGAAAGCCGATCAGTGCATCGTCGGCCGCGATCACCATGTCGCAGAAGAGCGCGAGGTCGGTTCCGCCGGCCAGGCAGTGACCATGGACCTGCGCGATCGTCGGCTTGTGCATGTCCCACAGCACACGTAGCCGCCGGCCGTTCTGCTCGAGGTGCCACGAGTCGTCGTCGATCGTGCGCGCGCCGCGGCGCGGGACCTCGTTGTCGCGGGGACGGCGCCCGTCGCCGCGGAGGTCGTATCCAGCGCAGAAGGACGACCCTGCCCCTTTGACGACCACGCAGTGCACCCGCGTGTCGTCATCTGCCTCCCACAGCGCATGTTCGACCTCGTCGAGAAGCAGCTGACTCAGGGCGTTTCGTCGCTCGGGTCGGTTGAGGGTGAGCGTCGCGTACCCGTCGCCCACCTCGTACAGGATGTTCTCGTACGCCGGCGCCATCGGTCCCCTTCCCCGAAGAGGACCCTAGGACACCGGGCGATCAGGCGCGACGCCGAGTTGCGACCAGCGACAGGCGCTCGATGTCAGGGAGCTGCGGGTGCCACAGCCCGGCGTTCTCGAGCAGTTCGAGTCCGTAGCCGAGGTCCCACAAGACGCCCACGAGGTCTTTCGCAGTGATGCCCCACTGCCAGTAGTTGTGTACGTCGCGCAGCGGACGGTTCTGCTCGTCGCTCCATTCGTCGTGGCGCGCGTACCAGTCGCGGATTCGATCTGTGGCGTTGGGCTCGACCCGCGCGATGTACTCCTCCACGTCCATGTCGGCGAAGCGAACGGTCTCGTCGCCCCGCCAGCACTGGTTGTGGATGATCAGCGTGTCGACATTGCGCGAGTACCGCTCGAGGAACTCGTCCCAGTGCGGGTCGACCTGGTGCAGGAGGATGTCGAACATGATCGCCGCGTCGACCCGACCGACCTTGTCCACCGTGGTCTGCTCGCCGAGGGCGGCCTCGTAGATCTCGAGCTGATCCCAGTCAGCGGTGCGTTCACGAGTGTGGTCGGTGACCCGTCCGTCGACGAGGACCGCCCGTTCGATGCCACCCAGTTCGAGGGCGAAGGACGTGTAGCCACCGTGGACACCCCAGCAGGCGCCGAGGTCGACGAACGACCGGGCGCCCGAGCCGCGGATCCCGAACTCGACGAGTGCCGCCTTGTCCGCAACGATCGGAATATCGGCGACCGTCATGTCGGTTCTCGACGATCGGCGAGAAGAAGGGGGAAGATGGGCGGGCGATATCTGGTCACGCAGGGGCCCGTCGGCCGACGGACCCCGTGCTCAACGGCCGTGTCGCTGCAGCTCAGCCGCCGTGACGCAGGAGCCGTCCGCTGTATGTCTCGGTTTGGGCGTCGTCCTCGATCGTGATCTCACCATTGATGATCACGTTCTTGTAGCCCTGAGCTCGTTGGATGCGCCGCCACTCGCCACCGGGAAGGGCGTGCACCACCTCCATCGGCAGCGCCTTGATGTTCTCGGGGTCGTAGACCACGACGTCGGCGGGGCCGCCGCGGCGGATCATTCCACGGTCGCGGAATCCGGCGAGTTGGGCGGGGAGGGCGGCGAGCCGCCGGTGGGCCTCTTCGTACGTCACCCAGTGGTTGTCGCGCACCTGCTCCGACAGCGTCTCGGTGGGATAGCGGCCAGCGGTGAGGAACTTGGTGTGCGCTCCACCGTCCGAGACGCCGAACAGCATGTGCGGGTACTGCACGACCTCTTTGAGGAACTCCGAGTTGCCCTGCGGCGGAGCCACGAAGAAGAGCGTGTCGAGGCCGTCTTCGACGGCGATGTCGAGCATGGTGTCGACCGGGTGCTTGCCGGTGATGGCAGCGGCCTGCGCGACGGACATCTCGCGGAACTGTTCCGTCGACTCCGACCGCGGCGACAGGATCGTCACGGTGTCGATCGGAGCGGTGGCCGTCGCCGGCATGTTGTCGCGGAGACCAGCTCGACGTTCCGGATCCGCGAACTTGGCGAGGCGCTCTGCCTTGTCGCCCATGCACGCGTTCATCCAGTCCTCGGAGTCGTCGTAGAGGTTCCAGTCCTCGAGGGTGAACGTGAACCCCGCGTCGCTCGTGACGCCCTGGCCGTAGACCGGGATGCCCCGCTCACGACAGCGTTCCAGCCACTCGATCTGGCGCTTGTGGATGTGCGGACGGTCCTCGAACGCCTGCACGACGTTGTGCAGGAGCGGACGACCGGAGATGGCCGCGATCTCCTCGAGATGCGCGAGGTCGTGCTTGATGTCGTCGGTGGTGAGGGTCATTTGGACGACGCCCTGGTTCCGCTCGGCGAGCACCTGGGCGAACACCCGCGCCGTCTCGTCGTTCATCATGTCGGTCGGCATCGGAGTGCCGTCCCAATCGCGCTGCACCGCGGCGGGGCCCGTCGGTGGGAGACGCTGGGCCGACCAGCCGCAGCCGCCGGCGTCCATGGACTCGTGCAGCATCTTCGCGAGCAGCGCGTGTTCGTCGTCGGTGGGCATCCGACCCGACTTGGCGTCGTCGACACCAAGGACCGACAGCAGCATCGGGCCGATGGGCACGTAGGGGAGGATGTTCATCGCCTTCGGAGTGCGCTCGAGGCTGTCGAGGTACTCGGGGAAGCTCACCCAGTCCCAGGGCATGCCCTCCTTCATCGAGTCGTAGGGGATCGCCTCGACGCGGGTCATCGACTTCATCGCGTACTCGCGCATGTCCGGCTCGATCGGCGCGAAACCGAAGCCGCAGTTGCCGATCGCCACCGACGAGATGCCGTGCCAGCCCGACAGGGTGCAGTAGGGATCCCAGAAGATCTGCGCGTCGTAGTGGGTGTGGAGATCGACGAAGCCCGGTGCCACGTGCATCCCGGCCGCATCGATCACCCGGTCGGCGTCTTTGTGGTCGACCCGACCCATCTCGACGACCCTGCCACCGGCGATCGCCACGTCGCCGCGGATCCGCGGCGCCCCGGTCCCATCGAAGATGAAACCGTCCTTGATGACGATGTCCATGTTGTTGCCTCCTGCGCTGCGCCCTTCGGGCCCTGCTTGGAGGACACGCCCCCATCGCGACGCGTCCCCTGGTGTTTGCCCGGAGTTTCTCTAACGCAGGTTAGATCGCCGGAGGTGGTGAGCGCTGGGGCTACCAGATCTTCCAGGGGGCCTCGCCCGAGTCCCACATCTCGTTGAGGGCCATGTACTCGCGGTAGGTGTCCATGCCCATCCAGAACCCCTCGTGACCGAAGATGGCCAGGCCGCCGTCGCGTGCCAGCTTCTGCAGAGGAGCGGACTCGAGAAAGAGGTCGGTGTCGCTCGACACGTAATCGAGGAACTGCCGGCGGAAGGCGAAGAATCCACCGCTCACCCAGCCGGCCGCGGCGGGCTTCTCGGCGAACTCGGTGACGTAGCTGCCCTCGACGTGGAGCTCGCCGAAGCGCGATGTGGGATGCACACCGGTGACGGTGCCGATCGCGCCGTTGTCGACGTGGAAGGCGAGCTCGGCGGTGAGGTCGACGTTCCCGATTCCGTCGCCGTAGGTGAGCATGAAGTACTCGCGGTCGAGCAGATGGGCCACCCGACCGATCCGGCCGCCGGTTCCGGTCATGAGGCCGGTGTCCACGAAGTCGATGTGGAAGTCATCCATGTCGCCGGCATCGTGGAAGTTCTGTTCGCCGGTGCCGAGGTCGAGCGAGAAGTCGTTGACGTTGTCGCGATAGCGGAGGAAGTACTCCTTGATGTCCCAGCCCTTGTAGCCCAGGCAGAGGACGAATCGGCGGAATCCGTGGCTGCGGTAGATCTTCATGATGTGCCACAGGATCGGGATGCCCCCAATGTCGATCAGCGGCTTGGGCAGCTTCTCGGAGGCCTCGCGGATGCGGGTGCCTTGGCCACCGCAGAGGATGACGACGGGGATCTCGGCCGGGTTCGGCATCTCAGCCATGGCGCTCAACGTAACTCCGGATCGGGGAC
>CAYUBX010000168.1:0-6862 GCA_964443165.1 uncultured Acidimicrobiales bacterium | reverse complement strand
CCCCGAGACGGATCAGCTCCATCGACGCACTCCCGAAGGGCCCGGGCGGGAAGGTGCAGCCCCTTCGTCTCCTCGATCTCATCGACGACATCGGCACGGCGACTCCCCGAGCGACGGGCGTCGGCGGCGATGCGACGGACGCGGCCACGCCGATGGAACGCATGCTCCACCGGCTGTGGAGCGACCTGCTCGCCGTCGAGGGTCTCGGGATCCACGAGAACTTCTTCGATCGCGGCGGTTACTCGCTGCTCGCACTCGAGTGCTGCGTCAATCTCCGTCGAGAGCTGCGGATCCAGATCCCACTGGCGCTCCTGTTCGAGAACCCGACGGTCTCGTCCTTCGCGGAGATCCTCGTCGCCCAGATGTGGCTGGCCACGGACGCGGACAACGACGACGGTGGGCCGTCCACAGCCGACCTCCGGGAGCTGGCCGATCGCGTGAGGGAACTCGACGCAGATGCGCGCGTGCAACTCGAGCAACGGCTCCTCGATGCCGAGCGCGCCGCGGGATCAGATGGGTTGACGGCCGACGCGATTCTGCTCAACGGATCCGACAAGCCCGAGGAACTCACGACCTACCCGATCTTCTGCGCATACGGGCCATACCAGTACTCCGTGATCGCAGAGCACCTTCGCGGCACCACCGATGTCTATGGCCTCTTCGCTGACGACGAGACCGACACCGAAGAAGGTGACGGCCGACTCGACGTCGCCGGTCTCGCTCGCCGCTACATCGAGGCCATGCGCCGCGCCCAACCCGAGGGGCCCTACCACCTGGTCGGTTTCTCATTCGGTGGTCGCGTGGCGCTCGAGATGACCGCCCAGCTGCGCGAGGCGGGCGAGGACGTCGCACTGCTGGCGCCGATCGACACGTACCTCGGCGGTCTCCGCCCCGCCTGGCACCCGCGGACGTTTGCCCGACTCGTCGCCTCGCGAGTCGCCGGTGTTGTTCGTCGACGGCGGACCCGGGACGCCGAGCAGGCTCCGAGCTCGGCCTTCGTGGAGACGGTGCGCGCCGACCAAGCCCGCTATCGCCGATGGGCCTCGCTCTCCCACGACATTCCCGCCATCGACCGTCCGGTCGTTCTGTTCGCCGCCGCTCACATGGGTGAGGGCCGCATGGCAGCGAGCCAGAATCGATGGCTCGGGTGGAACGCCGCCACCGCCGATGTGGAACGAGTCGAGTACGTCGGGACGCACCACGACATGGTCGAGGACCCCGTCGCGATCGAGATCGCGACCGAGCTCGCCCTCCGTGTGACCGCGCTTCCGCTCGATCGCCCGCGCCGCGTCCGCACCTACCGCCATCCGCTGATCGACAGCACCCGCTGGGACAACTATCGACCCCGCGCTGACGACATCATCATCACGACCTCCATGAAGGCAGGGACCACGTGGATGCAGCGGATCGTCGGCATGCTCGTCACCGGGTCAACGCTGCCCGTCGACCTCGATGCGTACTCACCGTGGATCGAGAGCGTCACGAACGACGCGGCCGACGTGGTGATGGAGGCCATCGACCGGCAGCCCCATCGCCGGTTTCTGAAGTCGCACCTCCCCGCCGATGCGCTGCCCTTTCACGAGGAGGTGTCGTACATCGTGGTCGGTCGCGATACCCGCGACGTGTTCCTCTCGATGCACAACCACTACGCGAACTACACGCCCGAGATGCTCCGCACGTTCAACGCGGTGTTCGACGATATGGCCCTCGAACCGGCGCCCGCATCACCCAACGAACTCTGGCCGACCTGGATCTCGACCTCCACCTTTCCCTGGGAGCAGGACGGCGCACCCTTCTGGAGCCACCATCACCACGCCATGAGCTACTGGCGCTGGCGCGACCTCCCCAACATCCTCTTCGTCCACTACGACGACCTGCTGACGAACCTGCCAGGAGAGATCAGCCGGGTGGCGGACTTCCTCGGGATCGCGGCGAGCGACGAGGCCATCGCGAGTTACGCCGAGGCTGCGACCTTCGCATCGATGAAGGCGGCGGGCTCCACGCTCCTCCCCTACACCAACGCGGCGTTCAGTGGCGGCTCGGCGACGTTCTTCAACCGAGGCACGAGCTCACGCTGGCGCAGCGAGATGACCGCGGACGAGGTCGCCCTCTACGAACAGAATGCAGCCGTGGCGATGACACCGGAACTCAAGGCGTGGCTAGAGGGCGGCCGCCACGTGAGTAATCCCGACTCGACGGGCAACTGACTCAGGCATCCCTCACCACCACGCGGCGGCCGTGGTAACGCCGTGGACCCTGAACACCCGGACGTCCACCCGCACTCGCATCTGGCCGAGAGGCGCTCCACACGCGACGAATCCCGAATCCGTCGGGGCGAGCGTGATGTCGTCGAATTCGAACCAGCGGCGGTGTCGCGGGAAGTGAGCCTTGAACACGGCCTCTTTGGCGACCATCACTGCGACACCCGCCTGATTGTCCGACGAGAGCCCGAGGAAGTTTCTGGCTGCGGCCAACTCCTCTGGACGGCCGACAGCCAGGCGCAAGACCGACGGGAGCTCGGCCTGACACTCGAGGTCGAGACCGATCCCGGCGAACTCCGAGTTCGCTGCCACGATCGCGGCGGCGAGCCCCTGGCTATGGGTGATCGACCCGACCAGATGTGCCGGCCACACCGGAACGCCATCCGGATCGGAGGGGATGTCGGTGTCGTGAGGCGTCGAACCCGTCCCGACCCCGGCGATCGCTCCCGCAGCCGCCAGACGACCAGCTGATCGCTCGGCCGTCCGACGGTCTGACCTCGTCGCGTCCACGGGCACCGTCGCGGACGACGAGCCGAGCGGAGCAACGGCACGCACCAGCTGATCGATGCTCACAGGATCCATGTGATCCCATCGGCCGAACCGAGGGAGTCCCAACGCAATCTGGCCAGCTCCGAGAGGGCCGCAAGGAGCCCTCGCTGCTTCTAGGGTGCTGGTCAGACCACCCAGGGGGACAGATGAGCCAGAACCTTCGCAACATCACGCGGGCGATCTACGTGTTCGACGCCGTGGCGCGACGCATGCCCGATGACGCCTGGAGCAACGCGTCACCCTGCGAGGGATGGACAGCGCTCGACGTTCTGAAACACCAGTGCGGCGTGCTCGATGCGCTCGCGCACATCGCAGAGACCGGCGAGCTTCAGATGCCGGCCATGATCGAAGAGGATGTGACGGACCCCGGCGGGCGCTGGGGTCAGACCCGCGATCGCGTTCTGGCGGCGCTCGACACCCAGGGCGCCCTGCACCACGACGGGCAATGGTGGTTCGGCCCGATGACCGTGGACGGATTGATCGCCGTCGTGATGTGGGATCCGTTGACCCACGCGTGGGACCTCGCACAGGCGGCCGGCATCGAGGCCCACCTGCCCGCCGACCTCGCAGAGCTGAGCCACGAACGGATCTCGGCCATGCACGAGACCGCTCTCAAGTGGAAGCTGGTCGGAGAGCCCGTCGACATCGGCGACCTCGGTGACGCCGACCCGGTCGCCCGCTATCTCGCTCTCGTGGGGCGCGACCCTCGTTGACCCGCTGGGCCCACCCGGTCCCCGCACGCGACGACGGCTCGCTCGCGCCCGAGGCGGTGGAGAGCTGGCGAGAGCGCGGGTTCGCCCTGGTCGACGGCGTTCTTCCGCACGAACCCCTGGAGCGGCTCCGCTCGCACGCGCTCGCGACGTTCCCCGAGCCGGGCAGCGCGGAAGCGCAGGCCACCGCCGACTTCGGCTCCGCGTTCGTCTTTCCGTCGCAGGAAGCCTCTTTCAACGAGGTCACGCTGCACTCGCGGCTGCTCGGCGCGGTGAGCCAGCTCCTCGACACCGCTGTTGATCAGCTGCGCCTGACCCAGTCGAACCTGTGGCCCAAGTACGGAAGGACCGAGAAGTCAGCGGGCCGATACGACAACCAGGACCAGCGCATTCACATCGACTACCCCAACCACACGCTGACGCATCCCGCTCCGTGGGACCGCCCCGAAGCCGTCGAGATGATCGTGTACCTGAGCGACGTCGAGGAATGCGGAGGACCGACCGCGGTGGTTCCCCGCGACAGCGCCTCCGATCCCGCGTATCGATGGCCGATCGTCGACTCTCCGGGCATCGGCGACCTGCGATACGTCAACGACCGCGAGTCAGCCGAGACCTACTTCGCCGAGCACCGACCGGAGCTCGCAGCATGGCGGCAGGAGCTGTACGAGCGTGAAAGGTGGGCGCGCTTTCGCTTCGGCAGCGTGCTCTTTTACCGGCACGACACGTGGCACCGGGGAACGCCCATGGTGCCGGGCACCATTCGCCTGGCCCACAACATCACCTACCGCCGCGCTGAATGCGAATGGATCAGCACGCTGCACGAGGGATGGGCGTGGAAGATGTACCGCCCGGACCACTTCATGGAACGCCTGATCGCCACCGCGAGCCTCGACCAGCGCGCGGTCCTCGGCTTTCCTCCACCCGGAAGCCCGTACTGGTGTGAGGAGACCCTGGCAGCGGTCACAGCCCGCTACGGGGCCTGGGGCTTCGACCCCGCCCCGTACGCGGATGCGCTCGGCTAGGGGGCCGCCGTCCCTGCAACAGTGATTCGACGCATGACCCGACGTTCGGTGGCGATGTCGTAGGGCTGCAGCCGGTGAAGCGTGGATCGGTTGTCCCAGACGACCAGATCGTCGGCCTCCCACACGTGGCGGTAGACGAACCGATTCTGAGTCGCGAACTCGGTGACCGCCTCCAGGAGCTCGCGCCCTTCCTCCGGCGGCACGCCCTCGATGTGGCTCGCGTGCCCGCCCATGTAGAGGGAGCGGCGGCCATCGGGGTGTGTCCGCACGAACGGGTGAACCACGGGAGGGAACTTCGCGAGCTCCTCGGGGCTCATGGGATCCATCTCGCCGGGGTTGTTCGCCCGGCTGTACTCGTAGCTGTGCACGACCCTCAGGCCATCGACCGCCGCTGCGAGCGCATCGGGCAGAGCGTCGTGGGCCGCGTACATGTCGGCGAAGAGCGTCTCGCCCCCAGATGCCGGCACCTCGACCGCGTAGAGCATCGTGCACAGACACGGGATGTCACGGAACGACGAATCAGTGTGCCACCGCTCTGTCCCGCGGAGAAACACCGCCTGCGGTTCGTCGTACTCGACGATCTCGCCGTCCGGTCGCACGTTGGTGAGGTTGAAGATCTCGGGGTGATCGGGATGGAGCTTCTCCGGCTCGGGCAGGATCTCCAGTTCGCCGAAGGCGCGCCCCAACTCGACGAGGCGGGCCGCAGAGATCTCCTGACCGCGGAACACGAGCACGTTGTGCTCCATCAGCCCGGAGTGGAGTTGGTCGACGAGATCCGCTCCGATGGGACCGTCGGATTCCAGGCCAGCGACAAGCGCGCCGAGCGGACCGCCGAGCGGCGTGAACGTCAACGTCACGTCACGCTCCGGCGAACTGTGCCAGGCAGTCCGGACTCTCCGCGACGATCGCGGAGAAGTCCCGCGCCGCGTAGTACTCGGGTCGCTCGTAGCTCTCCCCCCGGTTGTCGACCGGGCAGACGTTCACATAGAGGAGGAGGCGACGTCGTGGGCTGATGTTGACCGTCGACCCGTGCACCACCGTCATGTCCATGAGCAGCACTGATCCCGCAGATGCGGTGATCGTCTCGAGGCCGTAGCTGTCCACCAGGCGCACCATGGTCTCATCGGTGATGTCGTATCGGTACTTGGCGACCTGCTCGTGATCGGGGGCGGTGGTGTCCACAGAGGCCGTGGACACCAGGCCCTCTCGGTGTGATCCTGGCACCGCGAGGAGCGGAGCATTGACCTGCGTCACGTCGTCGAGGAACACAGCGATCATGATTCCCCTCGGCTCGGGCACGCCGTCGACGCGGTGGTAGGTCCCGAAATCCTGGTGCCACGCAACGATCGAGCCGTTGGTCTGCTTCATGTTGATGCGCGACTGGTGCACGAAGATGTCGTTGCCGAGGAGCTGCTTGCTCGGCTCGACGAGTGCAGGGTGGCGGGCCAGCGTTCCGAGCCTCTCGTCGAAGAGATGCATGCCCCAACACACGTGCGGCGAGCCGTCGGCTTCGCGTCCCACCTCCGGCCCCGGCCGGTCCATCACCTCCAGCGCCGCCTCGGCGAGCACGGCGACCTCGATCTCGTCGAAGACGTCCGGCACGACCGTCCACCCCCGGCTCTGGAACTCCTCGACCTGGGCGTCCGACAGCTCGTTCATGCCCCGGCTCCCTTTCGGATTTCGGTGATGCCCTGAGCGAGCGCCCCGCCGAGCAGGGCCGTGTCAAGGCTGTAACTCACCATGCGGAAACCTCTCTTCACCCACTCGACCCCCTGATCAACCGTTCCCGCCAGGCAGGCAGCCGCCTTTCCATGCGCCTCGCAGGCACCGAGGATCGTGTCGATTCCGGCCTGCATCGTCGGGTGGCCGGTGTCGCCCGGCACCTCGAGCGAGAGGGACAGATCGCCGTGGCCGAGGTGGGCCACGTCGACGCCTGGGACCGACATGATCTCCTCGGCGTTCGCCAGACCCCTGGCCGACTCGATCAGGACGCACACCATCGTGCGCTCGTGGGCTCGCTCGATGATGTCGGGCACCGTCATCGTTCCGTCGAGACCGTGGTAGTCGTCGTGGGCGCCACCGAACATGGCACCGCGCCGACCCTCCGGGGGATAGCGCGTCCACCGAACGAACTCCTCCGCCTGCTCGGCGGTTTCGCACATCTGGAAGAGCAGCCCCATGGCGCCCAGATCGAGGAGCAGAGCAGTGTTGGCGTAGGTCGTGTCCGGCGGACGGACCAGCGGTTCGATCCCCATGCCGCGACAGAGCGCGAACTGGGTCTTCATCTGGTCGACGGTGAAGCCGCTGTGCTCCATGTCGT
>CAYUBX010000167.1:0-6868 GCA_964443165.1 uncultured Acidimicrobiales bacterium | reverse complement strand
CAAAAAATTAAAATGTCGATGTGATGTTGCAGACAACATAATAAGATAAAGGCTCAACAACTTTTACTTAACGGAACCATTTTGAAAACATCTTGTATGTTACCATCTGCAAAATATCCGTAAATTTGATTTTGGGCGCTGGTGGTGTGGGAAAGACCACGGTGTCCGCGGCGATCGCGACGGAAGCGGTCCGCAATGGCAGGCGAGTTGCGATCCTGACCGTGGACCCCTCGCGCTCGCTCGCTTCGACGCTCGGTCTCGACGAGGGCACCAACGAGGCGACGGTCGAGATCGGCGGTGGTCTGCTGCACGCATCGGTTCTGGACCCGGGCACGGCGTGGGATGGGCTCGTCACCCGGGAGTTGGGCTCGGCCGCGGAGTCCCTGCTCGACAATCCCATGTACCGGGCCGTCACCCGACACTTCGTCCAGGCACATGACTTCATCGCGATCGAGTCGCTGCATCGGCTGCTCGCGCAGGACTTCGATCTGGTCGTCGTCGACACACCTCCGTCTCGGCGCGCCGTCGACTTTCTGATGGCTCCGGAACGACTCGGCGGGTTCTTCGAGAACCGGGCACTCGGCTGGTTCACCGGAACCGCGACGAGCCCGGCCGCGCGCGCGGGCACCCGACCGTTCGCGAAGCTCGCCGAGTTGGTTCTCGGTTCCAGCTTCGTGGGATCTCTCACCGACTTCTTCACCAACGTTCGACCGCTCGCTGACCCCATCGTGCAGCGAGCTCGGACGGTCGAGGCGTTGTTGCGCGAGGACGACGCAGCAGCGCTGGTCGTGACCTCGACGGAGAGCACTGCTGTGGAGCAGGGCCTCGAACTCGGCACCGAACTCGCAGCGCGCGACATCCGTTGGGAGGCGACCGTCGTCAACCGAGTCGTGCGTCGCCCCGACGGGCGGGTTCCGGACGCCGCGACCCTCGAGACCGAGTTGCGGGCCGGCCTGAGCGGTCCGTTGGCCGAGGTGGAGGACGCCGCCATCGGACGCTTCGCCGAGCGGGCCTGCACTGCGTTCCAACGGCTGTCGGAGGCGGCGGAGAGCGACATACGACGGATCGCAGATCTGCGGAACGGACCACCGGTGGCGGTGGTCTCCGACCACGGTCCGGGGGCGAGCGAACCGTCTCAGCTGGCGGTCATTGGGGCAGAGCTCGTGGGGTGAGGCGGTTGGTCACCGACCGAGCACCCCGATACGTTCGAATCCATGGCGACCCTCGCCGAGCTGACCCGGCTCGGGACCGGCCTGTCGACCAGACAGCTGCTGCACCTCCAGCGTCTCGTGTCCTGGTGGGGCCTGCTCGCCGACCTGTCGTTCGCCGACCTGCTGCTATTCGCACCCGCTGACGACAGCGGCCGCCATTTCACGATCGTCAGCCAGATCCGGCCTGCAACCGGACCGACGCTCTATCACGACGACCACGTCGGAGTGATCGCCGACGATGTCGACCGGCCGCTCGTCGCGCGTGCGTACACCCTGGGCGAGATCGTCGAGGGTGAGGTGCGGCTGCAGCAGACTGGACGTCGTGCACGGGTCCTGTCGATCCCGGTGCTCCACGAGGCGACGGTGATCGGCGTGCTGAGCCGCGAGGTGAGTCCCGACTTCGCCATCCGGCGCGACCCCGGCGAACTCGAACGGCGGTACTTGGCGACCTTTCAGCGCTTCGCTCGCATGATCTCCACCGGTCGCTTCCCCTACAAGGGCGAAGAGGTCGACCACGACGAGGTCCCGCGGGTGGGCGACGGCATGCTTCTGCTCGACACCGAGCGAAGGGTCCGATACGCCTCACCGAACGCGCTGAGCACCCTGCATCGGGTCGGCGTGGTGGGCAACGTCGTCGACCGACGCCTCGGCGAGGTCGGGCTCGATCAGGCTCCGGTGGGTCAGGCGATCACCACGTCGGCGCCCGCGTCTTCGGAGCTCGAGCGGGGCGACGTGACGGTGCAGATGATGGTGCTCCCGATCTTCGAACGCAGCGGCTCGGACGGCCTCGTCGTGTTGGTGCGCGACGTCTCGGAGCTGCGCCGTCGCGACCGGCTGCTGCTGTCCAAGGACGCGACCATTCGTGAGATCCACCACCGGGTGAAGAACAACCTCCAGACGATTTCGTCTCTGCTGCGGCTGCAGGGCCGGCGGTTGGCCTCCGAGGAGGCGAAGGAAGCGATCGAGGAATCGGTGCGGCGCATCGGCGCGATCGCGTTCGTCCACGAGACCCTCGCCAACGAGTCAGCGGACGACGTCAGCTTGCGAGAAGTCGCGAGCCGGCTGGTCGCCACGATCGAGGACGGGTACTCGTCCTCGGAACGTCGGATCGCTTTCACCATCGACGGGGATGCGGCGGAGGTGCCCGCCGAGGTCGTGACGCCGCTCGCTGTCGTGCTCAACGAACTGCTCCAGAACGCGGTGGACCACGCTTTCCCGGGTCGGTCATCGAGCAACGGCGACCACATCGGGACGATTCAGGTGACGATCGAACGGGAGGACCCGTTCTCACTGACCATGGCCGTGCGCGACGACGGTGTCGGCCTCGACGAGGACTTCGACGTCGATCAGCAGCGCGGCCTTGGGACGTCGATCATTCGAGCGCTCGCCAATTCCGAGCTTCAGGGGTCCTTCGACATGCGTCGGCGCGAGGACGGGCCGGGCTCCGAGGCGGTCGTCTCGGTCCCGATAGCGCGCACTGCGCGCTAGGCGAGCAACTGCTGGGTTGTCTGGCTGTCCTGTCGATGCGAAGCGGCTCAGCTGGCGTGACGCCGGGCGCCGTTGCGCTCACGGCGGACCTGGCGGCGCTCCTCCTCGGAGGTGCCTCCCCAGACGCCGGAGTCCTGGTTCGTCTTCAGTGCGAACTCGAAGCACAGATCCTTGACCTGGCAGTCGGCGCAGACCGCCTTTGCCGTCGCGATCTGTTCGAGTGCCGCGCCGGTGGTTCCGACGGGGAAGAACAGCGCGGGATCGGTGTCTCGGCAGCTCGCCGTGCTTCGCCACACTCCGCTTTCGAGGAGCAGCGTTCCTCTTGCGCTCAAGGAATTTCCCTCCAGGTGCTCGCTCGTGAAAGTCTTCACAAGCGGTGCCGATTGTGCTGCGCAGGGGCGGGTGGACGCCTACAACAGTCCTGTGCTCGGGTGAGGCCCGAGGCCTCGTCCGGTTTCCTGCCGCCAGATTGTCCGTTGCACGTCAGGGGACTGCGATCCGCAGCGGCCACTGAGGGTAGCTTGAGTGTGACCCTTCGACAAGAAGAAGTTGCCATGGCATCGAACGCATGTTTGGGCAGGTCGCAGGGGTGGCGCAGCGCCTCGCCGGACAGCGATCCGGCGTCCGAGGGCTTGTGGAGCCGCTGAATGAAGGTCATCGGCCACCGCGGAGCGTCACGGGCTGAGCGGGAGAACACGTTGGCCGCTTTCGAGCGCGCTGTCGAGTTCGGGGCCGACGGGGTCGAGCTCGACGTCCGTTTGAGTGCCGATGGCGCCCTCGCCGTTCACCATGACGAACGGGGCGAGGGTGGCCGAGCGATTGCTGAGACGCCCGCTGCGGAGCTCCCGCCCCATGTCCCGCTTCTCGATGCAGCGCTCGATGCGTGTGGGGACCTGCACGTCAACGTGGAGATCAAGAACGACCGCCGCTCGCTCACCTACGACAGGGAGATGCGTACCGTCGATCTGGTGGCGCGCGAGCTCCGTGGCCGCACGGCCGGGGACTTCAGCATCTCGTCGTTCGACCTGGCGACCGTCGACGCTGCCCGCGAGGTCGTCCCCGAGGTTCCGACGGCCTTCCTGTTCGACCGCGGTGATCCGACCGCTCTGCTGCGGACCGCCGTGCGACATGGGCACCCGTGGGTTCACCCCGATGATCTGCTCGTCGACGAGGTGCTGATGGCCCAGGCGGCCGACCTCGGGCTTGTCGTCAACGTCTGGACCGTGGACGACCCCGTCCGGATGCTCGAGCTCGCGGATCTCGGGGTGGACGGCCTGATCACCAATGTTCCCGACATCGCCCGTGCGGTGCTGCGCAGCACCGAGGACGGCTGATCAGGGCGCCAGGGGCATCACCAGGCGCACTGCATCCGGCTCCCACCGGAAGTGCAGGGCCTCGGCGTCGCCCAGGTGATCACCGTCGAGCTGATGTGGGAACGGGCTGTGGCCGACCACGTCGACGCTCTCGAGATCGGTGGCGGTGTGAATTCGCGGGTCGTCACGTAGATCGACCCCTCGCACGAGCCCCCCGACGAGGCCCATCATCGGGCCGAAGGACATCGTGCGGACCGCGACAACGCACAGCCCTCGATCGAGCGTCGCCTCGGGCGCGAGGGACAGGGGCCGACTCCCGAGATAGGTGTAGGGGTCGGTGTTGAGGACGATGGTGAAGTAGCTGTCGTCCACGCCACCCTGCGCGTGGCTGATCGACATGCGAGGCGCTGAGCGGTCGTAGTGCCGGAACCACGTGGTGAAGCCCGACCACACGAAGAGGGGGTGGCCGGCGTACCTCTTCACTGCACCACGGCGCTCGACCTGCTCGACGACTGCGGCGTCGAAGCCCATCCCGCAGTGAAAGAGGAAGTGGCGGCCGCTCACCTCGCCGAGACCCGCACCGACGATGGACCCCGCGTCCAGGGCCTCCACCACTGCGTTGGTGGCGCGGAGCGGGTCGTCCGGCGTTCCGATCGTTCGGGCGAAGACGTTGGTGGATCCACCCGGCAACGCGGCGAGCGCACAGTCGGTTCCGACCAAGCCGTTGGCCGCCTCGTTGAGGGTGCCGTCGCCGCCGAGGACGACGACGACGTCGGTTCCGGTGGCCGCCGCCCCCCGCGCGAGCCGCGACGCGTGACCCCTGCGACTGGTCAACGCGACCTCGACGTCGTGGCGTCTGGCGAGGGCGGTCTGGATCATGACCCGGGTGCGTGCCGTCACCGACGAAGCGGAGCCGTTGACGAGCAGGAGGAGGCGCACCTCTGGAGTGTTCTCGACGCCGGGGAGCTTGTCGATTCACCCGATGACGAAAATTCCGCGTCTCTCCGACCGAATGATTTGGGAAGTGTCGATCCGTTCGGCAGACTGCTGAGCCATGAAGGTCGTTGTCTGCGTCAAGCAGATCCCCGATCCCGCGCTGCCGGGAGAGCTGGATCCTGCCACCAACCTGTTGAAGCGCGACGACAAGCTGATCCTCGATGAGTCCGACAGCTACGGGGTGGAGATGGCTCTCCAGCTCGTGGAGGCTGCGGGCGGAGGACAGGTGTCGCTCGTGTCCATGGCCCCCAACAACGAGATGAGCGGTCTGCGTACCGCGCTCGCGATGGGTGCCGACGATGCTGTGCTCGTCAGCGATGACGCGCTCGCCGGATCCGATGCCCTCGGCACCGCCAAGGTGCTGGCCGCGGCGATCGGACGCATCGAACCCGACCTGGTCCTGGCCGGCGTGGAATCCTCCGACGGCTACACGGGCACCGTTCCCGGGATGATTGCCGGCGTGATGGACGTTCCATCGATCACTTTCGCCAGGCAGATCTCGGTTGCAGACGGGACCGTCAGCGTCCAGCGCCAGACCGAGTCCGGCTACGACGACGTGGAGTGCTCGCTTCCCGCTCTCGTGTCGGTGACCGCTGGTGTGGTCGAGCCGCGCTACCCCTCTTTCAAGGGGATCATGGCGGCCAAGAAGAAGCCGGTCGAGGAGCTCGACCTGGCCGGCCTCGGCGTCGACGCCGGTCAGGTGGGCCAGGGCGGAGCGCGCCAGGAGACCGTGGAGGTGACCGCCGCCGAGGAGCGTCAGGCCGGCGAGATCATCGAGGACGAGGGCGACGCGTACGAGAAGATCGTCGAGTTCCTCGGCGAACTCAAGGTCATCTGAGGAGGCTGAACAATGGCACTCTCCACCATCCTCGTGTTCGCGGAAGCCGACGAGACCGGCGTCTCGGGCCTCACGCTCGAACTCTGCACCAAGGCCCGTGAACTGGCCGACAACGTCGAGGCGTTCATCGCCGGTGATGGCGACGCCGTCGCTGCAGACCTCGGTGCCCACGGCGTCAGCACAGTCCACGCCACCGGCGATCTCGGCGGCAAGCTGATCGGCGTTCACGCCGCAGCGGCCCTCGAGGCGCACATCGGTGCGTCGAGCCCCGACGCCGTGTTCTTCGGGCAGACGACCGACGGTCGCGACACCGCGGCACGGCTGGCGGTGCGGCTCGACCAGCCGGTCGTCACCAACAACGTCGGCGCATCGCTCGACGGCGAGACCCTTGTCGTGGAGGAGCCGGTGTTCGGCGGGACGCAGAACGTGTTCACCGCGTTCCGTTCCTCCGGTCCCGCGCTCGCCCTCTTCCGCCCCAAGTCCTTCGAGGCCGAGCCGAGCGGCGGCGGCGCCGCTGCCGTGTCGGCCGTCGATCAGGTCGATCCGGGCAACTCCGGTTCGGCCGTCGTCACCGGCCGACACGTCGAGGAGCGCTCGGGCCCGCAACTCGACGATGCTGCCGTCGTCGTGTCGGGTGGTCGCGGGCTCGGTCAAGCCGACGCCTACGTGATGGTCGATGAGCTCGCGGGGCTGCTCAACGCGGCGTCCGGCGCCTCTCGTGCGATCGTCGATGCGGGCTGGGTCCCCTACTCCAAGCAGGTTGGCCAGACCGGCAAGGTCGTCAAGCCCAACGTCTACATCGCCTGCGGCATTTCGGGTGCCACCCAGCACCTCGTGGGCATGAAGGGCTCCAAGAACATCGTGGCGATCAACAAGGATCCGGAGGCGCCGATTTTCGGCGTGGCCGACCTCGGCATCGTCGGTGATGTGCACAAGGTGATGCCCGCGCTCATCGAGGCACTCAAGTCCCGCTGATCCTCTCAAGCACAAGTTGAGTCACTTCGGTGTCAGGCACCGAAGTG
>CAYUBX010000166.1:0-6869 GCA_964443165.1 uncultured Acidimicrobiales bacterium | reverse complement strand
CATCGGGGACCATGTCGAACGTCGCCCAGTCGAACTCGACGCCCTGGTAGCGCTCGCGGGCTCCGGCGACGTCCACCGGAGGGCTGTTGGGATCGGTCTGGGTTTCGTCGATGGTCTCGTCGGACACGGACGCCTCGCAGCAGGTGGACAGCTGTTCGAGACTAGCTACTCGAGCGCTCCGGCGATGGCGAGCTCGGCGATGCGATCGGGCTCGTAGCCGAGGATCTCCTCGAACACCTCCATGGTGTGCTGCCCATACGTCGGCCCACCCCACTCGAAGCCACCGGACGACCTCGACAGGTGGTACGGCGGGTTGTCCACCAGCGACTGTCCAATCTCGGGGTGCGGCACCCAGCTGAAGTGGCCCCGGTGCACCAGCTGCGGATCCGTCAGAACCTCGCCCGCGTTCGACACCTCGTGAGCAGCGATCCCGTGTACCTGGAGGCGCACCTGAGCGCCTGCCGGATGCTGCGCCGCCGTCCACTCCGAGATGACCTCATCGAGCTCGTCCTTGCGCGCTCGCCGGGCCTCGACGTCGAGTTCGGCGAGGTCGTTACGTCGCATCAAGCCGCAGAGCTCTCGCCACTGCTGATCGTCCTCCACCGCGATCGCGAGCCACGAGTCCTGGGCCGAGCCCGGGTACACCCCGTGGGGGCACATCTCGGCATCGTCGTTGCCCCGCCGCGTGAGCAGCTCGCCGGTGCGCTGCAGGTCGAGGAGGCTGGGCGTCAGCAAGTGGACCGAGGCCTCCATTTGACTGAAGTCGAGGTACTGTCCCTCACCCGTGCGGCGTCGATGGTCCAGCGCCCCGAGGAGTGCCATCGCGGTGAAGCGTGGCGACGTGTAGTCGGTGTAGGCCATGTACGGACCCGCGGGGAGTCGGTCCGGCCAGCCGGTGATGTCGAAGAAGCCGGCAACCGCTGCGGCCAGGTTGCCGAAACCCGCGAACGCTCGCATCGGCCCGGTCTGGCCCATCACGCAGCTCGACGCCATGATCAGATCGGGCTTGATCTGGCGGAGGTCCTCGAAGCCGAGTCCCCACCGGTCCAGGGCCCCGGGTGTGAACGACTCGAGCACGATGTCCGACACCGCAACCAGGTCGCGGACCACGTCGCGGGCCTCGGGAATCGACAGGTTGAGCGCGACGCCCTTCTTGTTGGCGTTGACCGCATGCCAGGTGATGCCGGTTTCCTGGTCCGGGACGTCGTCGATGTGGCCGAGTGCCTGGCGCAGGAGACATGGACGCACGGAGGACTCGATGCGGATGACCTCGGCGCCCCAGTGCGCCAGCAGCTTGCTCGCGAGAGGCGCCGCAGCTACCCACGAGAGGTCGCAGACGCGGACGCCCTCGAGTGGACGCCGGTCCACAGGTGCGCCGGACCCGCCGGTCGGCGCACTCCGTGTCTCGGCCGCGACCTCCTCGGTGTGCGCACCGGGGGTCGGGGCTGCGTCGAGGCGGCGAAGCGGTGTCGCGGTGGCCTTGACGAATGGGCCCGGATGTCGCTCGCCGTCGACCTCGTCCCAGTACCCGCGCGCAGAGAGCTGAGGGCTCGTCAGCACGTCGTTCAGATCGCTCGCGGCGCAGACCAGCAACACGTCATCGAGTGCTCGTTGCTGCAGCTCGGCCTTCGTCTTGGTGCGTACGAAGTCCGCGATGGTGCTGACGAGTCGCTCGAGTTCGGTGATCGGGATCTTCCCCTCCATCAGATGGATGGCGAAGTCGACCCAGTCGTGCTCTCGCAAGCTGTCGTCACAGGCACCTTCGGCATGCATCCAGTCGACGAAGCGGCCCAACATCGGACCGATCATCTCCCCAAAGGCGATGGTGCACAGCACGACACCGTCGGCACAGGGGAAGACCCACCGCAACACCTGCGGGCCGAACTTCACGCCCCCGGCCATACGTTCGACCGGGGCCAAGCCCGCAGGCCCGTAGTAGATGGCGGGGACTGCGGTCTCGGCGACGGCCTGCTGCGCCGACAGGTCGATGTGCTGCCCGAGCCCCGTGTGCACTCGGTCCTCGAGCGCCACCATCACGGCGAGGCTCGCGTTGCAGGATGCATGCCCCCAGGCCTGCGGCACGCTGATGCGGACGGGTGGACGGTCGTCGTCACCGGTACAGATCAGCTGGCCGCTCGACGCGAAGAGGGTCAGGTCGGTGGCCTTCCAGTCGGCCTTGGGGCCGGTCTCACCGAACGGCGTCAACGAGGCGGTGACGAGGGTCGGATCTGCGTCTCGCAGCGACTCCATGGTGGGCGTCGCGGCGAACGAGTGGTCGGTGATGACAACGTCTGCGTCCGCGGCGAGCTGCGCGATCTGGTCAGCCGACGAAGCGATGACCGACCGCTTTCCCCGGTTGTAGGCGTCGAAGACCGAGGTGCGTTCGTGGCCCCCGGGTGGCTCCGCTAGGACCACATCAGCGCCGAGCTGCGCGAGCAGGAAGCCCGCCAGCCATCCATTGGGACCGGTCAGGTCGAGAACCCGATACGCCTCCCACATCGCCTGATCCGACACCGCAACCCCCTCGTCTCGGTGTGGTCGAGGCTACTGGGCGATATCGACCCCGAACGCCGCCAGGTACCGCTCGGCGTAGTCGTGCTTGCTGGGGGCGGCGGCGCCCAGATCCACCCACTCCTGGTCGGTGAGCTGTGGCCGGCGGTCGACCAGCTCCTGGCCGCCCCAGGCGCACACCCACCGGAGCTGCGTGGTGTCGCTGGTGAGCGCCTGGTGGATGGTCTCGGCGACGACGTCTGCGCTGACGTTGGCGGCGATACCGGCGGCGTAGAAGTCGAACATGCGCTGGTAGTGGTCGCCGAATTCTGTGGGCTCGGGATGGCCTTCGTTCTTGGGCAGGATCGCCGTCCTGGTGACACCTGGCTCGATCACCGAGACCTTCACGCCGTCGGGCGCCATCTCCTGCGCGAGGCATTCGCTCAGGCCCTCGAGCGCGAACTTGGACGCCACGTAGACCGGCTGGGCGATAAGGCCCATGGTCCCGGCGATGGAGGAGATGTTGACGATGTGGCCGCCTCCCGCAGCGCGCATCTGGGCCCCGAAGGCTTTGACGCAGCGCACGACGCCCCAAAGGTTCACCTCCATGCAGCCCTTCGCATCGTCGATGTCGATGTCCTCGGTCACGGCGTTGAAGCCGATCCCGGCATTGTTGATGAGGACGTCGACAGCGGGGACGGCGTCGTGGATCTGGGCGGCGGCCGCGACGACGGATGCGTCATCGGCGACGTCGCAGACCACCGGCGTGATGTCGAGGCCGGCCCCGAGGTCCAGGAGCTTCGCTCCCTTGTCGAGGCTCCGCATGCCGGCGAACACCTGGTGTCCCTCGGCCGCCAGCTTGAGCGCGGCGGCCCGGCCGATGCCGGAGTTGGCTCCGGTGATGAAGGTGACCGTCATGGCTGGACCCTAGGCGCATCGGAGAGCGCTCGCGTCGGAGCTACCCTCGGCGCCGGTGACTGGAGCGTTCCGGCTCTGTCAGAAGCGGTCTCGACACGCGCTCCTCCTGGCGGGTGTCCTGATCGGCGCGGCCTGCTCGGGGGATCTCGGGCCTGCGGACGCGGACGCCCAGCAGTTGGGCCCCGGACCGACATCGGCGATCTCGGGCACCGCTGAGACCACCGATGCGGGAGATGCGTCGATATCCGCCCTGACGGCAACCGACTCCGGCTATCTGTTCGATCAGGAGGTGGTGCACACCTTCGGGCTCGAGGTGAGCGACGACGACCTGGCGTTGCTCGATGCCGATCCCGTCGCTGAGCAATACGTGCCCGCGACGCTGATCTTCGAAGGGGAGACAATCGCGGAGGTCGGGCTGCGCTACAAGGGCAGCGTGGGTGCGTTCGTCGGGTGCCTCGACGGCCCGAACCTGCTGGAGCCGAGCGGCTCGAAGACCTGCACGAAGCTCTCGATGAAGGTCAAGATCAACTTCGTCGACCCGGACCGAGAACTGCACGGGGTCCGGCGACTCCAGTTCCACAGTCAGAACCTCGATCCATCGCTGATGCACGAGCGCCTCGGCTACTGGCTGTTCGCCGAGATGGGGGTCCCGGCGCCGCGTTCGACCCACGCCCGGGTCCTCATCAACGGCGACTACGTCGGGTTGTTCGCGCTGACCGAGCAGATCGACGGGCGCCTCACGCGACGGCTCTTCGCCGACGGCACGGGCAACCTCTACAAGGAGGTCTGGCCTGTTGACCAGGACGGGCAGGGACACGGGGCGGAGACATTCCTCGCAGGGCTGCGAACCAACGAAGACGACGATCCCAGCGCGGAGCGCTTCGTGGACTTCGGCGCCGCGCTGGTGCGCGATGGAGCCACGGTCGACCTGGCGCCATGGGTCGACGTGGAAGAGCTGATCACCTACTCGGTGGTCGACCGCACCATCCGCCACGACGACGGGCCATACCACTGGTACTGCTTCGAGGCCTGCGGCAATCACAACTACTACTGGTACGAACACCCCGAGACCGGCCGGTTTCATCTGATCGCGTGGGACCTGGACAACGCGTTCGAGAACTTGCGCCAGCCGAACCCGATCACAGCGATCGCTGACGCGTGGGGGTGGACGCAGAACGACTGCCAGCCGTACCCGTACGGTCCGTTCAACGTGCCACAGCGTTCAGCGGCGTGCGACCCCCTCTTCGCTGCACTGGTTGCCGAACGCGAACTGTACGACGAGGTGCGGGCCGAGTTCGTCTCCGGGCCGCTGAGCCCTGATGCCGTCGAGCCGCTGATCGAGCGATGGGCCGACCTGATCGAGCCCCACGTTGCGGAAGCATCCAGGCTGCACGACGACGCCCCCAGCGTCGAGGAGTGGCGGGCCGCTCTCGGGGCCCTGGTCGATGATCTCGACAAGGCTCGCCGGTGACTCGCGACGTGGCCACGCGAAGCTCGCGCCATGGGAGGGTGCCATGTCCACCTCGCAACTGATCGCCCTCGACGCAGTCGCTGTCGCGATCTTGGTGTTCGGGTTGTACTTCCCGCGCTATCGGCGCCGAGACATGGTGGGGGCCATCCTCGGCGTCAACGTCGGGGTGTTGGCCGTCGCCAGCGTGCTGGCGTCGGCCTCGGTGACGGCGGGGCTCGGCGTGGGGCTACTCGGCGTCTTGTCGATCATCAGGGTGCGTTCGGCGGAGTTCGACCAGGAAGAGATCGTCTATTACTTCTCGGCGATCTCCATGGGGCTGTTGGGCGCGATCGCGATCACCCCAGCGTGGGCGTCGCCTGCATTGATGGGCGGCATCTTGGTGGCGCTGTACGTGGGCGGCCATCCACGCCTGTTCCCCCGGGCACGCAACCACGTCATGACGCTCGACCGGGCATTCACCGACGAGGCGGAGCTTCTCGCCTACCTCGAGTCGATCCTGGGGGCGCCGGTGCTCCATCACCGGGTGCAGAAGGTCGATCTCGTCAACGACTCCACCGTCGTCTATGTCCGCTACCGGCTGCCGGGCTGACGGTGTTCGACTCCCTGGGCGCCTTACCACCCGTCGGGTTGGAGGAGGTCGATCGACTGGCCGCGAGGCTGACCCGAGTCGACCGCAAGTACGTGGTGACGGCCGAGCTGGCCGACGACCTCGTCGTCTCGTTGCCGGCTGGGACCTGGTCCGCGCTGGAGATCGACGGGTCACGGCTCTTCGGCTATGAGTCGCACTACTACGACACCCCCGACCTGCGGTTCTTCCACCAAGCCGCCACCCGTCGCCGCCGACGGGCCAAGGTCCGAGTGCGGCGATACCTCGACAGCGGAGAGCAGCATCTGGAGCTGAAACAACGCACCGGGCGCGGCGAGACCACCAAGATCCGCGAACCCCACGTGGGACCCGCTGAGCGACTCGGCGCGGCTGCCATCACGGCCCTGGGCCGCCACCTCGACCGTCAGGTCGTCCCGTCGCTGAAGCGAACGCTGGTGACCGGCTATCGCCGTGCGACAGCGGTCGACATCGACGCCGGCGTCCGCGTGACCCTCGACGCGGATGTGGTCTGTCGCAACCCAGCCGGGTCGGTCGGTGTGGGCGGGATCGTCGTGGAGACCAAGACCGCCGGCCCACCGTGCCTCGTCGATCGTTGGTTCTGGAGGGCGGGGGTGCGTCCGCTCCGGCTCAGCAAGTACTGCACGGCCATGGCTGCGCTGCAGCCCGACCTGCCCTCGAACAAGTGGCATCGCACCCTACAACGCCATATCCACGTCCTCGATCCGAGCTAGACCACCAGCCAACTCGGCGCTTCGACACCTGGGCCTGGAGCCGGGCGATGTCGGTCAGGCTTGTGCGGTGTCGCGGAAGCTGACAGGGCGATACGTGTCGTGGTGGAGCGCGTCGACGAGGTCAGCGATGGTGCGGATGTCGTCACGCTGGAACTCGGTGGCGCAGTAGCCGATCCGACTGACGACGTGGCTGTCGGAACCGCCGAACATGCGATAGCCGAAGTCGGTGGCTCGCTCGAGGGACAACTCGTCTTCGCCGGGGATCGAGCCCCCGTTGAACACCTCGACGGTGTGGACGCCGTCCACCGCTCCCTTGACGTCATAGTGCGAGAACAGGCCGACCCGCCGACGCGCCGGGTGGCACGGCGCCGCGAACGCCCCGCACCGCTCGGCGGTGTCGAGCACCTCACCGATGGGGTTGCGGACGTTGGCGAAGTCGAACGAATTGACGAGGTCCTCGTTGACCCCGAACACGAGGACATGCCCGTAGTCGGTCTCCACCTCGCTGGCCTTCAGGATG
Organism: uncultured Acidimicrobiales bacterium; assembly: GCA_964443165.1. GTDB lineage: Bacteria > Actinomycetota > Acidimicrobiia > Acidimicrobiales > Poriferisodalaceae > JAYPWI01. Next base: position 132 of record CAYUBX010000166.1, on the reverse strand, counting down.
ACGAGGCCGTACTCGTCCTCGAGGTGCCGATAGTCGGACTCGTCGTCGAACTGGCGATGCTCGGTCAGCACGAACCCGTCGAGCGGGAGCTCCTTCTTGCGGATCCACTTGCAGTAGTTCTCGACCTTGGCG
>CAYUBX010000165.1:0-6876 GCA_964443165.1 uncultured Acidimicrobiales bacterium | reverse complement strand
GGTGCGCGACGGCCGCATCGTGGAGTTGCGGGTGTACAACGTCTCCGCGTCGTTGTTGGTGGCCTACCGGGCCCCAGCCGACTGAACGGCCGCGAGTCGGCGGGGGATCGGCGGATCAGCGACGGGGGCGCACGAAGAGCAGCTTCCCGTTGATGCAGGGGGTGCCGGAAGCGGAGATCGTGCAGTGGATCCACGCCTTGCGTTCGGACTGTTCGGCGACCGTGGCGCGGATCTCGAGCTCCTGATCCATCGGGACCGGTGCGAGATAGTCGACGGTCATCGTGGCGGTGACGAAGTCGACCGGTAGGAGGGCACCGAGCGGAACGCCCTCGGCGTCGTGGAAGGCGCGAAACGCGGCGGCAGCCCCCACTTCGTCGAGCAGCAGCGCGCTGATTCCTCCGTGGAGGACGGTCTCGGTTCCGCGGAGCCGACGTTCGGGATGCCAGAACGTGACCACGGAGTCGCCGTCCTCGACCGACGACAGGTGCAGACCATCGGGGTTGTCGCGTCCACACGCGAAACACCCCCCGAAGTCGGCCGGGTAGTGATCCTGGATGCGCGTCGATGTCTCGGTCACGGTCCCGCAGTCTGCCGTTTCGAGAGCCAGAGCGCTCGGCATCGGCTCAGCCCATCGAGTTGCGCGCGTCCAGCGGAAGCAGCGGCGCCGAAACGGTTCCCTTCACGGTGAGGAATCCTTCACCGTCCCCGAAGACCGGGCTCACGGTGTCCCACCTCAGGCAGACGATCTGGTCGGTGAGCGCGACCACCTCGACGGAACCGCTGAAGAGAGTGTTGTCACCGCCCACGAACGGAGTGTCCTCACCCCGGTTGGAGTCGACGTAGACACTGGTGGAGACCGCCGTGGTCTGGAGATCATCGGCGTAGCTGAGCTCGGTCCCCACCTCGATGGTCGACCCTACGGCGAGCGGGCCATCGGGCGGGATCACGGTGAGCACGATCGCGGTTCCGCCCGTCTCGGGGAGGTTCGGGGTGGAGAACAGCCTGTACAGCGAGCCGGCGTCATCGGGACCGTACGGGAAGTCGGTCACTGCCAGCGCGTAGGCGCGCAGTTCGGAGCGGTCGACGGCTGCCTGCAGTTCATCATCGGTCAGGTCGACCAGCGGACCGTCGCCGGGCAGGATGGCGAACGGGAGCGCCACGCCACCCGCGACCTCGAACGGACCCGACACCTCGGGAACCCGTCGAACTCGATCTCGAGCGCTTCTTCGTTGTTGCAGCCTGCGGGGAGCGCAGCCGCGGCCGACATGTGAGTCATCGCTCGGGCTCGATTGGGCCGAGTCGCTGGAGCAGGGCGGCACCCGCTGTGTCGCGGAGGGTCGCCGGCGCGAGAGCGAGGGACGCGAAGGGTTGGTCGGGCGCGGCGAATCGGCGGGGGTGGTGGCGTCTGGCGATCTCTTCCCCGACGTGGACGTTGAGCGCCGCCGCGTCGGCCGACCCGTCCACAACCGCGTCGAGGGCCGCCGGGTAGTCGGCGACGAGCATCACCTCGGCGGGAGCGAATGCCTCGCCGGCTGCAATCGAGAGCGGGCCGGCCGACGGTGTCGCGATCCTCCGCGGCGGGCCCGAGGCTCCGCGCATGCGGAACAGCGCCCCGCCGGTCCGCACCAGGTTGGGTCCGAACACCAACTCTTCCTCCCGCACGGCGGTGACTCCGAGTGCGGCGAGTACATCGACCTCGCCGCTTCTCAGTGCGTCGAGCTGTGCGGTGAGGGTGAGCGGCACCCACTGGACCTCTGCCGTTTCGAGCGCGATCAGAGGCGAGAGTCGATCGACCACGAGACCGCGCGGTCCGCCGTCATCGAACATGAAGGGGCTGAAGTCGGCCTGGTAGCCGATCGTTACGCGAAGCTTCACGGGTGCATCCAGTGACGATTCCCGACGAGGTGCGACATGCGATTACCGAGCGCCGCGGCCGCGTCCGAGCCTTCGAATCCTACGACCCGTCCTCGACAGCTCTCCTCGTGGTCGACATGCAGAACCACTTCGTCGCCGAGGGGGGCCTGAGCGAGGTGCCGGTGGCGCGCGGCATCGTGGCCAACATCAATCGGCTCGCGACCGCGTTCCGCGAGGCCGGGGCGCCCGTGGTCTGGGTCTACTCGACCTTCACCCACGAGGGGAGGGCAGCGTGGGACATGTTCTTCACCAACTTCATTGCCCCGGAGCGGGTTCGGGATGCGCGCGCCGGTCTGATGGAAGGCAACTGGGGGCACGCCTTCTTCCCGGAGCTCGACATCGCAGACGACGACCTGCGGGTGACGAAGGACCGGTTCAGTGCTCTCGCCGAGGGCGCGTCGGACCTCGACGAGGAGCTCCGGGCACGCGGTGTGGACACGGTGGTGGTCACCGGCACGATGACCAATGTGTGCTGCGACTCCACTGCCCGCGACGCAATGATGCGCGACTACCGGGCCGTGCTCGTCGACGACGCCAACGCAGCGAGGACCGACGATGCCCATGTCTCGGCTCTCACGACGTTCGCCTCGGTCTTCGGAGACGTGCTGAGCACCGATGAGGTCATCGGGGAGCTCGAGCGGGCGGATTGATCAACCGGACGGCGGTTGGTTGACTCAGCTCGGAATCACCGGCAGCAGGATGTGGCTCCGGTAGCGGGAGTTGTGGTGCACCCGCTGATGTGCCACCTCCCACGTCGTGCCGGTGGCCTGGTCGCCACCGGTGTTGAGGTTGCGGTCGAAGCGCGGGAAGTTGCTGGAGCTCACTTCGAGCCGGAGCCGGTGGCCCGGGAGGAAGACATGCGACGTCCCCCACAGGTCGATCCGCAGCTCGGTCACTTCGCCCGGGGTCATCGCCTGGGGGTGCTGGCGCGAGTCGCGGTACCGGCACCGGACCATGCCATCGATGATGTTTTGCGCGTAGCCGTCGGGGTGGACGTCGACGAGCTTGGCGGTGAAGTCGGTGTCGGGGGCGCTGGTGTCGGCGTACAGCACGACTTCGAGCGGCCCGGTCACCTCGAGCTCATCCTGGAGCACGTCGCCGGTGTAGACGAGCACGTCCGGTCGGGCCTCGACGTCGCGCTGATCGTACGCTCCGATCGGCAGGACCAAGAGGTTGCCTCCGGTGGTGGGGACCGGGTCGTCAGGGTCGTAGACGAAGGTGTCTGCGGGCGAGTCCACGGCGGTGGTCCAGCTGAGGCGACCGTCCCCGCTTGCGGTGTTGGCCGACCCCTCGCTGTCGAGGTACAGCGGCGTCCAGCGCGTGTTCGCCAGCGGCCACTGGGTCTCGTCGCGCCACTCGTTGCGACCCATCGTGAACATGTGAATCGGCGGTCGGTCGTCCCAGTCGTTGTCGATGCCCTTCAACCAGCGATCGAGGAAGGGCAGCTCGTACTCGTGGAGGTCGAGTAGGGATGCCTCGCCGAAGTCAGCGTCGCCGGCACCCCTCGAGGTAGGCGATGTGTAGGGGAAGAGGTGACCCCACGGGCCGAGGAGCAACCGCTGACCACCTCGTGCTTCTGCGGTCCCCGCGCCGGCACGCAGCTTGTTGAACATCACCGCGCCGTCCCGGCTGAAGATGTCGTACCAGCTGCTGACGTGCAGCATCGGCGTGCGGACCTTGTCGACCTGCCGCTCTGTGCTGATGCTCCACCAGTACTCGCCGTCGTCGGGGTGGGTGAGGTAGTCGCGCACGTAGGGCGCCACCTCTTCGAGCAAGTCGGCCCAATCCATGAGCGGCAGGTGGCGGTAGGCGTCGTCGGTGAAGGGGTTGGCGAAGTTGATCGACCGCTCCAGACTCGGCCGGATCTTGGGCCACAGCTCGTCCTTCAGGCCCATGCGATCGATCGTGTTGCGGGCGAGGAACACGGCGTACGGCAGCGCCCAGCCGTGTACGAGTGCCCCGCCGACGTCGTAGACCCAGCCAGAGTGGAAGTCGGCCGCCGCGGACACCGGCACCTGCGCCTTGAGCGACGGCGGCGCCGTCCACGACATCAGGTATTGGGTGGCCCCGAGGTAGCTCTGCCCGATCGTGCCGACGTTGCCGTCGGCCCACGGCAGCTTCGCCGCCCACTCCACCGTGTCGTACCCGTCGAGCGGCTCGTCGACCAGCGGGGTGTACTCGCCTTCGGAGGTGAAGCGGCCCCGCGTGTCCTGGATCACCACGACGTAGCCGCGGGGGACGAAGAACTCGTCGTCACCGAAGTCGGTGATGAACTGCTTGCCGTACGGCAGCCGAAGCAGCAGAACCGGAAACCTGCCCTCTGCGTCTGGCCGATACACGTCGGAGTAGAGCGTCGTTCCGTCGCGCATCGTCGCCGGGACGTTCTCCTCTTTCAGGATGCGGTACGTGGCGTCGCTCATGGCTTCTCCCCCTCGGCGGCCAGGGTCGCCAGGCTAGGCGGGGACGCGATGTGCGAACATCGGCCGCCGTGAAGGAGACACGGATTCTCGATCTGAGCGACAACGTCGCCGGCGGCTATGCGACGCGTGTGCTCGCGGGAGCGGGCGCCGAGGTAGTGGTGGGGGAGCAGCCGGACGGGTCCGCTCTTCGATCGGCGCCGCCGCTGGCCGATATCGACGGCGAGATGCGGTCGGCCGCGTGGGAGTACCTCAGCTGCTTCAAGGAGGTCGTTCCGGTTGGCCCTGCTGATCGGGTGGAGATGGCGAGCGAGTTCGACGCCGTCGTCGTGGGGAGCGACACGCCCGGATCCGAGATCGCCGCGTTGGCCGACGAGCTGCACGTCACCTACCCCGACCTCGTCATCGCGGCCATCACCCCGTACGGCCTCACGGGCCCGCAGGCAGGGTGGCGTGCCGGTTCGCTCGAACAGTGGGCGCTCGGCGGCCAGATGGCGTTGAACGGCGAGCCGGATCGTGAGCCGATCCCTGGGGGTGGGGCGTGGGCCTCACACCTCGTCGGTGCGACGGCCTCGGTTGCCCTTCAGGCTGCGCTGTTACGGCCGGAGGGGGAGCGCGGGTCCCTCATCGATGTCTCCGCTCAGGCAGCGCTCGCATCTGCTCACCAGTGGTCGATCTCGATGTACACCCACACCGGCACCGTGAAGGTCCGCGCTGGCAACCGGCACGGGGAGATGCACCACCCGCTCAACCTCTACGAGTGCAGCGACGGCTGGGTCTGCATCGCCGCAGCGTCGTACAACCAGTGGGAGGGCTTCTGCATCGCGATCGACCAAGTGGAGTTGCTGGCGGACGACAGCCTCGCCAGCGCCGCGGTGCGGTACGACCGTGCCGACGAACTCGACGCCATCGTGACCGCCTGGACGCGCACCCGCACGATGGACGAGGTCGTCGCGGCGTGCCAGGAGAACTTCTGCCCAGCGGGTCCGGTCGGCGATCTCGCGGCGACCCTCGAGCATCCCCAGCTCGCGCACCGCGAGTACTGGCACCGCCTTTCGACGCTCGGATCGGATGCGGTGGTGCCAGGGGTTCCCTACCGAACCGAGGCCGGGGCATCCGCAGAGCCGGTGGCCCGATCGGGTGGGGGGCCGGGGTTCGCCCCGCTGGCAGGAGTACGGGTCGTCGAGATGACGATCTCGTGGGCGGGTCCGCTCGCTGGACGGCTGCTGGCCGACCTGGGGGCGGACGTCGTGAAGGTGGAGCACCCGACGTCCCGCGGCGTGGCCGTTCTTCCGCCGGACCCCGACGCCGAGCCCGAACCGTGGGAATGGGGTGAGCTTCCCCCGCCGGTGGTGCGCAATGGCATCTACCCCAACGCCGAGCCGGGCGACGAGTGGTGGAACCGGATGAGCCTCTGGAACAAGATCAACCGTTCCAAGCGAAGCCTGTGCCTCGATGTGAAGGGCGATGGTGGGCGCGAGGTCTTCGAGCGGCTCGTGGGTTCGGCCGACATCGTTCTCAACAACTACAGCCCGCGTGGTGTCCGGTCGCTGGGGATCCACCACGAAGAGCTGCGGGCCATCAAGCCCAGTCTGGTCACCGTGGCGATGAGCGGCTTCGGCTCGAGCGGACCGGGTGCCGAGGCGGTGTCGTGGGGGCCGATCCTCGACGCCGCTTCTGGGCTGGCGGCCACCACCGGCTACGCCGATTCTGGCCCCTACAAGCAGGGATTGGCGTTTCCCGATCCGGTCGGTGGGCTCCACGGGGCGTCGGCAGTGCTGGCGGCGTGGGAGGAGCACCTCCGCACCGGCGCCGCGGTCCATGTCGACCTGTCACAGCTCGAGACACTTCTGTGCGTCGCCGGAGACCAGGTGCTGGAGACGTCCCTGGGTGGCGAGCCGCCGCGTCGGCGGGGCGCCCGGTCCTCGGTGTATGCGCCCGCTGGGGCGTACCGGTGCTTCGGCGCTGACCGCTGGCTCGCCCTCACCATCTACAGCGACACCGACTGGGCCGCACTCGTTGGCTTGATTCCCGGGTTGAGTCGGCCGGAGTGGAGGGACCTGGCGCAGCGGCGGGCCGGCCATGACGAGATCGACCGGCTCATCGAGGCGTGGGCTCAGGAGTTCGAGCCCTCGGCCGCGGTCGAGCGGCTTCAGGAGGCTGGGGTGTCGGCTGCCGTGGTCGCCACCAACAAGGATCTCGTGGAGGATCCGCAGCTCGCTGCGCGCAGCTTCATGGTGACGGTCGAGCAGCACGGCTGCGGCGCGTGGCCCTACCCGGGCTCGCACTTTCTCGTCGACGGCGAGGGACTGCCCGTTCGGCCGGTGTCGCCGTTAGGGGGCGACAACGACGACGTCCTCGCCGAACTGGGCTACGGCGAAGCGGCTCGTGCGGCCCTGGCAGCTTCCGGGACGATCGCGATGGCTCCACCATGGTGAGGGCACGGCTGTAGTGGTGAGGGAGACACGATGAGCATCCACCTGGGTCCGGTCAACCAGAACGGGTACGTCATCCCGGACCTCGACGCGGCGATGGCCCACCTGGC
>CAYUBX010000164.1:0-6879 GCA_964443165.1 uncultured Acidimicrobiales bacterium | reverse complement strand
GAGGTTCGCGGTGTGTTCGACACGGATGACACCACGTCCAACGTGGACGCCGCCGAAGACCTGGTGAGCGAGCTCTTCCCACCCGAGGTGCTCGTCGCGCGTGGGCTGGCGCCGGATGCGTTGACGTTCGACTTCGGGCTGGAATCGGACAACCGAGCGAGCGTCGGTTCACTGCTGCTCGCGATGGTTGTTGCGCTGTTGCTGATGCTCCTGCTGCTGATGGTGCAGTTCCGCTCGTTCGTCCAGCCACTGCTCGTGTTCGTGGCCATCCCGTTCAGCTTCTTCGGTGTGATGGCAATCCTGGCGGCCACGGACAACGCGCTGAGCTTCTTCGTCATGGTCGGCGTCATCGCCCTCATCGGTGTCGTGGTGAACAACACGATCCTCGTGGTCGATGCAGCCAACCAGGAGCGTCGGGCGGGGGCGTCGGCGAAGCAGGCCGTCCGGGTCGCGATCGAACGGCGGTTCCGCCCGCTGATCGCCACGACGGCGACCACCGTCGCCGGCCTGTTGCCGCTCGCGCTGAGCGACCCGTTCTGGGAGGGCCTCAGCCTCACCCTCATCGGCGGACTGGTCAGCTCCACCGTCTTGGTGCTGTTCGCGTTCCCGGTGTGCTATCTCGCGGTCGAGGCGGTGCGGACTCCGGTGCGGAACGTGGTGCGCCGCCGTCGAGGCCGCGAGCTCATCTCCTGAGCCCTCTAGCGTTGTCCTAGCGCCCGAGGCCTCCATGGGTGTCGAACGACACGGTGATGTCGCCGTCGACGGGGTGCGCCTGGCAGGTGAGGACGAACCCGTTGTCGACCTCCTCCGGGGTGAGCGCGTAGTTCTTCTCCATGCAGACCTCGCCGGACGTCACCACCGCCTTGCAGGTGGCGCACATGCCGCCCTTGCAGGCGAAGGGAACCTCTGACCGGACCGACCTCGCGTAGTCGAGCAGCGACGGGCCGTCAGGGACGATCGTCATCGTGGACGAGCGCCCGTCGAGGACGAACGTCATCTCGACACCGTCTTCCGGGGCCTCCTCAGGGAACTCCGGGATCTCGATCCGCTCGTCGAAGAAGAGCTCCTGATGCACGGAGTCGGGATCCACGCCGAACTCGCCGACGAGGGTGTCGCGAGCCGTTTCGACCATGTCGACGGGCCCGCACAGGAACCAGGCGTCCACCTGTGGCACGTCGATCAGCGTGGACGCCAGTGATCGAAGCTTCTCGGCGTCGATCCGTCCCTCGAAGAGGGGGACCTCGTGGGGCTCGCGGCTGAGGACGTGGATGATCTGGAAGCGGTCCGGGAAACGGTTCTTCAGCGCTTCGAGATCCTCGAGGAACATGATCGAAGCGGCGGTGCGATTGCCGTACACCAGCGAGCAGCGGCTGCTCGGCTCGAGTTCGAGGATCGACGTCAGCATCGACAAGATGGGCGTGATGCCCGAGCCGGCCGCCAGTGCGACGTACGAGTTGGCGCACGTGCGGTCCGGCGTATGGCAGAACTCGCCGATGGGTGCCATCACGTCGACGAGGTCGCCGTCCCGGAGTTCGCTGGTGGCGTAGGTGGAGAACGCGCCGCCGGGGAGGTGCTTGATGCCGACCCGCATCTCGTCGTCGTTGACGCTGCTGCAGATCGAGTAGGACCGTCGCACGTCTTCACCGTCGATGTCGGATCGGAGGATCACGTGCTGGCCGGGGACGTGGCGGAACGTGTCGCGGAGGTCATCAGGAATGTCGAAGCTGAGAGACACGGCGTCCGAGGTCTCGCGACGCACCCGGACGGGAAGGGGATGGAATTCGACCGCCATCACAGCTCCTTGAAGTGGTCGAATGGCTCGTGGCAGTCGAGGCATCGCATCAGCGCTTTGCACGCCGTCGAACCGAACTCGCTGATCGTCTCGGTGTCTGTGCTGGCACACCGCGGGCAGGCGATCTGGCGGCGCCCGATGGTGAGCGCGACCTCCGTGGTGCGAGGTGGCGCGATGCCGTATTCGCGCAGCTTCCTCCGGCCTTCGGGCGAGATCCAATCGGTGGTCCAGGCGGGGGAGAAGGTCACCCGCACGTCTCCGTCGACGTCCGCGGCCGCCAACACCTCGGTGATGCGGTCCTCGATGTGGTGCATGGCCGGGCAGCCGGAGTAGGTGGGGGTGATGGTCACGACGACCCGTCCGTCCTCTTCGGCAACGTCGCGCAGGACGCCGAGGTCGGCGATGGTGAGTACCGGGACTTCGGGGTCGGGAACCTGTCCGACCCTGGTCTCGAGCTCGGCGAGGTCGGCGGCGGAGCGGGTCACCATTCGACCCCCGGGTGCGCTCGATGCAGCCACTGCATCTCGGTCAGCAGGTGGCCGAGATACTCCGTGTGGACGCCGTCGCGGCCTCCCAACCGTTGGTACGGATCCTCGGGAACGGCGAGCGTGGCGTCGGCGATGACCGATCGCGCCGTCTCGTCGAACGCGGCGGCGAGGGGGCCGGGATCCGGGGCCACGCCGCTCGCGGTGAGTGCATCGCACCCGGCGGGGCGTTCGAACAGGTCGCCCGTGTAGCGCCACAGCGCGTCGACGGCGGCTTGCGTGCGTCGATGGCTCTCCTCGGTGCCGTCGCCGAGGCGAACGACCCAGGCCGACGAGCGTTCGAGGTGGTAGCGGGACTCCTTGACCGCCTTGGCCGCGATGCCGGCGAGAGTTTCGTCGGTGCTCGAACTCAGCGCCTCGTAGAGCGGCACTTGGTAGGCGTCGAGGAAGAACTGCCGCATCGTCATCTGGGCGTAGTCGCCGTTGGGCTGCTCGACGAGAACTGCGTTGCGGAAGTCGCGTTCGTCGCGACCCAACCCGAGGTCGTCCTCGGTGCGGCCATGGCCTTCGAGCTCGCCGGCACGCGTGTAGAGGCTGCGAGCCTGCCCGAGGTGGTCGAGGCTGACGTTGGCGATCGCGATGTCCTCCTCGAGATCAGGTGACCGCGAGATCAGCTCGCCGAGGCGCTGGGCTGCGATGAGGTTGTCGTCGGCCACCGACAGAACGAACTCGACGAAGGCGTCGGTCTCCGTGCTCGTCGCCGTCACATGTGCCCCACTTCGTCGGGGAGCTCGTAGAACGTCGGGTGCCGGTACGGGTGCTCGCTGCCGAACCAGGCATCGCTGCCGTCGGGATCGCTGGCGTGGATCGCCGTGGACGGGACGACCCAGAGCGACACGCCCTCCGAGCGCCGGGTGTAGACGTCGCGCGCAGCTAGCACCGCCGACTCGGCGTCGGCAGCGTGGACGCTCCCGGCGTGCACGTGGTTGAGGCCTCGGTTGGCCCGCACGAACACCTCCCACAAGGGGAACCCACCCGGGTCGCCTGCGACCTCGGGGTTCGCCTCGCCATCCTTCTTCGGTACTTCGTCGACCATCAGCTGGCCCTCCCGTCGGGCTCGCGCCGCTTCGCCGCGTGGGCGAGAGCGGCCTCCCGGACCCACTGGCCCTCGTCCCAGGCGCGGACCTTGTGTTCGATTCGCTCCCGGTTGCATGGCCCGTTGCCCGCGACGACCTCCCAGAAGTGATCCCAGTCGATCTCGCCGACGTCGTAGTGCTCGCGCTCGTCGTTCCACCGCAGGTCGGGGTCGGGGATCTCGAGGCCGAGGAAGTCGGCCTGCGGGACCGTCATGTCGACGAACTTCTGGCGCAGGTCGTCGTTGGTTTCGAGCTTGATGCCCCAGGCCATCGACTGCGCGGTGTGGACCGAATCGGCGTCCGGCGGCCCGAACATCATGAGCGAGGGCCACCAGAACCGGTTGAGGGCGTCCTGGGCCATCTCCTTCTGGTCGGGCGTGCCGTTCGCGAGGGTGAGCATGATCTCGAAGCCCTGCCGTTGGTGGAACGACTCCTCCTTGCAGATCCGCACCATCGCCCGGGCGTAGGGCCCGTAGCTGGTGCGGGTGAGCATCACCTGGTTGGTGATGGCCGCCCCATCGACGAGCCAGCCGATCGCCCCGACGTCAGCCCAGCTGAGCGTGGGGTAGTTGAAGATCGAGGAGTACTTCTGGCGGCCGCTGTGGAGCATCTCCATCATCTCGTCCCGCGAGATCCCGAGAGTCTCGGCGGCCGAGTAGAGGTACAGCCCGTGCCCCGCTTCGTCCTGCACCTTCGCGGTGAGGATTGCCTTGCGGCGGAGACTCGGTGCACGGGTGATCCAGTTGCCCTCTGGCTGCTGGCCGATGACCTCGGAATGCGCGTGCTGGGCGATCTGGCGGATCATCGTGCGCCGGTAGTTGTCCGGCATCCAGTCGCGAGGCTCGATGGTGCGGCCCGAACCGATGACGGCGTCGAAGTGTTCCTCAGCTCGCTTGTCCTCGGAGGGGTGCTGTGCGGTCGTGACCGCCTGGTCGCTGCTCATGAGCGCCTCCTCTGCCGGGTGTGTCCCTCTCAACATGATACACAGAACAAATCAAATCGTGTCAAGCGTGTATCATGTTGGGTAGTGTGATGGGCATGGCGACGGACATGGAGGGCGGACGAGATCTCGAGCGCATCGCTCGGGCGTTCGGCGACCGCCCCGACATCAGCGCCCGTTCGGTGCTGGTCACCATCTTCGGCGACTCGATCGTGCCCGTGGGTGGAGAGATCTGGCTGGGCGACCTCATCGCGCTCGCCGAGCCCTTCGGATTCAGCGACCGGCTGATCCGGACGTCCGTCAACCGGTTGACCGGCGAGGGCTGGTTCGAGTCCGAACGGGTGGGGCGGCGGAGTCGGTACCGCCTGACGGACTTTGGCGTCGCCGAGTTCGAGGTCGCAGAGCGGCGGATCTATCACGCCGATCGACCGTCCTGGGATGGGGAGTGGACGCTCGCGATGGTCGAGCTTGGCGTGCCCGATCGCGGCACGGCGCAGCTGGTGGCGAAGCACCTCCGATGGCACGGTTTCGCTCCCTTCGCCTCGGGAGTGATGGCCCAGCCGGGCGACAGCCGGGCCGATGTCGGCGAGGTGACCTCGGGCCTCGAGCTCGCAACCCGCATCCCGGTCGCCCTCGCCAAGTTCGATGACCTCCATGACCTCCTCGCCGCACCCGAGGTGGACGAACGGCTGGGGCTCGACGAGGCGGCGGCCGGCTATCGCGACTTCGTCGACCGCTACGCCGGTCTCGAAGCGCTGTGTCATGCGGGACCGAGCACAGGTGAGGCGTTTCTCGTCCGCACGTTGGCGGTCCACGAGCTCCGCAGGGCCGTTCTCGTCGATCCGTGGCTCCCCGCCGATGTCCTGCCGGCCGGTTGGCCGGGAGCTGTGGCGCACGATCTGGCGCGACGGCTGTATCGGCTGGTGGACGAGGGGGCCTGGCGCCACCTCGCCGCAGCGACAGGCCTGAGTGAGGTCGCGGACTTCGCGCGGCGCCGCTTCAGCTGACCGGCCGCACCGACGGGTCGTTCCACACGAACGTGACACCGACGGATTCGAGTCGGGCGACGTGCTCGGCGAAGACGGGGTGGTTGGCGAAAGCCGGTCCGAGCTGCGGCTCGATGGTGACCGGGACCTCGCGACCGATGGCCTCACAGACGAGCCCAGTCGGCATGTCGTCGGCGAGGCCGAGGGCGATCTTGTTGATGGTGTTGAACGATCCAGGAGCGACGAGCACAGCGTCGCCGAGCGGCTCGAAGAGAGGCTCGGGATACACGCGCATCCGACTCTGAATCGGATGACCGGTCAGCCGGGTCGCCTCGTCAGTGTCGAACCAGTGCAGCGAGCGTTCGGTCGCCACGAGGCACACCTCCCAGCCCTTCTGCTGCTCGAGGGCGATGCGTTCGAGCGTTCGATCGGCGCCAGGCACTGCGCACACCACCAGGTAGAGCACGTTGCCGGCGGGCGACCCGAAGCTGGTCATGACCGCGAGTATCGCTCGTGTCCCGTCGACCGTGTCGATGGGCCATGATCTCGGGGGCGGAGAGACGAGGGGACGACATGCACGAGATCGCGACGGGACTGCAGTTTCCGGAAGGGCCCATCGCCATGGACGATGGGTCGGTGCTGCTGGTGGAGATCGCTCGCGGCACCGTGAGCCGGGTCCAACCAGACGGATCCGTAGAGGTCGTGGCCGACTGTGGCGGAGGACCAAACGGCGCCGCCATCGGACCCGATGGTGCCGTGTACATCTGCAACAACGGTGGCTTCGCGTGGCGACACGTCAACGGCATGCTGCTCCCCGGCCACCAGGCGGACGATTACACCGGCGGCTCGATCCAGCGGGTCGATCTCGACTCGGGTGAGGTGGCAACGCTCTACACAGAGTGCGAGGGATGGCAGCTGCGAGGACCCAACGACATCGTGTTCGACCGCACCGGAGGCTTCTACTTCACCGATCTCGGCAAGGGGCGCGACAAGGAGATGGACCGCGGGGCGATCTACTACGCACAGGCCGATGGCTCGGCCATCCAGACGGTGTCGAGGCCGCTCGTGACCCCGAACGGCGTGGGCCTCTCACCAGAGGAGGATCGGCTTTACTACGCGGAGACGATGACGGGCCGGGTGCGGTACTGGGAGCTCGAGTCGCCCGGTGTCGTGAAGTCAGCCGGACCGCAGCTCAGCAGCTCGGCGGGCTTTCCGTCCGTGCGCCTCGGAACCGTCCTCGACGACGGCCGAGTCGACAGCCTCGCGGTGGACAGCGAGGGCAACGTGTGCGTCGCCACCCTCGGCAACGGCTGCGTGACCGCGTTCACGCCCGATGGTGAGATCCGAGCAATCGTCCCTGTGCCGGGCGAGCCGATGGTGACCAACGTCTGCTTCGGCGGCCCCGACCTCACCACGGCCTACATCACCTGCTCGGCGTTCGGCCGCCTCGTCTCCCACGACTGGCACTGCCCCGGCCTGCCGCTGAACTTCCTGAACTGACGGCACCGCCGAGTTGAGTGACCGGGGGGGGGGGCGCCCC
>CAYUBX010000163.1:0-6880 GCA_964443165.1 uncultured Acidimicrobiales bacterium | reverse complement strand
TCCGAGGCCAATGCTGATGGAGGAGTGAGCAAGCTCCACGTCGACGCCCATCGCGGCGAGAACGTCGGGCGCGGCGCGCCCCATGGGCACCTGCCACGGGTTCGACTCGTTCGCCTGCCCGCGCATGGTGACGAACAACAGCGCGGGAATCTCGCAAGTCGTGAGCAGGCTCAGCATGTTGATGGTGTTGCCGACGCCGCTCGACTGCATGAGCAGGGCAGCGCGGGATCCGCCCAGCCAGGCCCCCGCCGCCAGAGCGACGCCGTCCTCCTCCGTGGCGAGCGACACCAGCGCGATGTCGGGCTCGGCGTCGAGAAGGGGCAGCAGTCCCTCCAGCCCCCCGTCGGGCACATACCCGACGACTCGGATCCCCGCGTCGACGATCGCCCGGTGGGTCGCGGGAACCCAGCCGGGCGGGTCGGGCGAGTCTCCGGTGTCCGTCACACGACGCCAGGGTAGGCCGCCGCCGCGGTCGGCTACTGTTCCGCGCTCCGACCGAGACGAGGAGAACGCCGTGGCGAAGGCCTACTGGATCAGCGCCTATCACGAGGTGCACGACCCCGAGAAGCTCGCCGCCTACGCCGAGCTCGCCGGCCCCGCGATCACCGCATCTGGGGGAACGTTCCTGGCCAGGGGGATGGCCGCCAAGGCCTACGAAGCCGGCATCGAGCAGCGGACCGTGGTGGTCGAATTCCCTTCGCTCGACGCAGCGATCGCCTGCCACGACGGCGACGCGTATCAGGCCGCCCTGGACGCGCTCGGCGACGGGGTCACCCGCGACCTCCGGGTCGTCGAAGGGGTCGAGTAGCCGGACATGCTCGATCGGTTCGTGAGCTTCGAGGGTGCGTTCAACGTCCGCGACCTGGGAGGACTCCGATCATCCGACGGTGCCGAGGTCCGGCGTGGGCTCCTCTTCCGGGCAGCGTCACCTCGCCGATTGACAGACGCGGATCGGGCCACCGTCGCGGACATGGGTGTGCGCCACGTGCTCGACCTCCGCACCGGTGACGAAGCCAACATGGGGACCTGGGCCGTCGCTCCTCACATGACGAGACACAACTTCGCCGTGATCGACGTGATGCCGGACCCGCTCAATCCTCCGAAAGACCTGCCTCCGGTCACCGACGAGAACGCCCTCGCGGAGCGCTACGCCTACCGACTTCGCAACGGTGCAGCCAGCTTCGTCGCTGCGGCGCAGACGCTCACGCGGCACGCCTCTGACGGTGTCCTCTTCCATTGCAGTGCCGGCAAGGACCGCACCGGCATCCTCGCCGCATTCGTGCTGCAGGCGCTCGGGGTGGGAGACCGCACAATCGTCGAGGACTACGCGTTGAGCCGCGAACCCCTGCAACGCCAGATCGAACATCAACTCGCCAACCCGCTGCCCGACGACCACGACCTCTCCCTGGTGGCACCGGTCCTCAAGGATTCACCCGCGGCCGCGATGCGCGGGTTCCTCGACATCATGAGCCGCGACCACGGCGGCGTCGTCGAGTTCTTCACGGCCCACGGCTACGGCGACGACGAGCTCGAGGGTCTGCGCAACACTCTTCTCGTCTGAAGGTCCGGGTCGAGGGGGCGCTATGGCCGCTCTCAGCCGGCTGCGTAGGTGGCCACGATCTCGTCCAAGACGCTCTCGATCGTCTCGGTCGTCACCGCGCGTCGCAGATGAACGAGGAGCTGGTCGGCGCCCGCCTCTGCGAAGGCCGCGGAGTGCTCCCCACCGACGGCGTCGCGATGCGGGCTCGCGGTCACGAACACGTCGTCGACCGATCGACCTGTGCCATCGAGCAGCTGAGCCAGATCGGAACGTCTCTGGGCCAACGAGTCCGGCGTCACGTTGAACGGCAGCCAGTCGGCGTCGAGTCGAGCGACGCGCCGAAGTGCGACGTCGGATTCGCCACCGATGTGGATCGGCGGGTGAGGTGTCTGCACGGGCTTGGGGAACGCCCGTGAGGGCGGCAGCGACCAAAACGCGCCCTCGTGGCTCGACTCCACGTCGATCCACAGGCGCCGCATCACCTCGATGTACTCGTCGCAGCGGGCTCCGCGTCGCTCCCACGGGACCTGGAGCGCCTCGAACTCCTCGCGCTGCCATCCGACCCCGATTCCGAAGTCGAAGCGCCCACCGGACAGCCAGTCGACGTTGGCGACCTCTTTGGCCGTGTAGAGCGGATTGCGCTGTGGCACGAGGATCACCCCCGTTCCGAGGCGGATCGTCGAGGTCTGCCCGGCGAGCCAGGCAAGCGTTGTGAACGGCTCCGCCATGCCGCCCTCGCCGCTCAGCGGGAACTCCCCGCTCTCTGCGTACGGGTAGTTCTTGGCGTGGACGTCGAAGAGCACCACGTGCTCTCCGAGCCAGACCGAGTGGAACCCTCGCTCTTCGGCGGCTCGAGCCGCGACCGCGAGGAACTCCGGCGAGTTGGGAGGAACGAACGCGCCGAGAAAGAGACCGAGCTTCATGGCGGCACGGTACTTCGCTCGGGTCCCTCGGGGCGGGGCTACAGTCCCGCCCATGCTGGCTCTGGGATCCCCCGATGTGGCAGCCGCACTGCCGTGGCAGGCGCTGATCGAAGCGATCGAACGAATCGCTGTGGACCCGAATGCCGTGTCGCCTGAGCGGACACTTCACTCCCTGCCGGTCCCGGACGGTGCGGACGCCACTCTGCTCCTCAAGCCTGCATGGGTCGTGGGTGGGTCGATCGTGGTGAAGGTCGTGGCGGTCCATCCCGACAACGGAGCCCGCGGCCTGCCGATGGTCAACGCAGGGGTGCTGCTGCTCGATGCGAGTACCGGAGTGGTGATCGGGGCCTGCGACGGCAACGAGTTGACGACTCGCCGAACCGCAGCGGCATCAGCCGTCGCGGCACGACGGTTGGCCCGCGACGACGCACACCACCTCCTGGTCGTCGGGACGGGAGCGCTGGCTCCGCGGGCTCTCGAAGCGCACGCGCACGTGCGTGACTACCACCGCATCAGTGTCTGGGGCCGCAGGCCGGACGCCGCGGCAGCGCTCATCGACGACGTGGGCTCCGCCGTCGACGTGGAGATGGTCGCCGTCGCCGATCTCGATGCAGCGGTCGCAGCGGCCGATGTCATCACCTGCGCAACCGGGTCGACCGAATCCCTCGTCACTGGCGAGTTGCTCCGTCCAGGAACCCATGTCGATCTGATCGGTGCATTCAATGCGTCGATGCGCGAATCCGATGACGCGACCATCGCGCGAGCGTCGGTGTGGGTCGACACCGTCGAGGACGCGCTGCTGGCCGGCGATCTCGCCCAACCGATCGCGAGCGGTACGTTCGGCGCCGACCAGATCAAGGGCGACCTGCGATCCCTCGTGGCTGGCCCGGAGTCGGCTCGGGTCGACGCGGACGAGATCACCGTGTTCAAGTCCGTCGGCACCGCCCTCGAGGACCTCGCCGCCGCAGAGCTCGTCTTCGGCTAGATCACCGCGTCTTCGATGAACGGCTCGCCGCGGATGATGCGGTCGTGGCCGAGGGGCGTCAGGTCGAGCGTGCGGTACGAACCGTGGGTGATGAGCTCGGAGACGCCGCGGCCCATCGCCGGCGCCTGCTGGATCCCGTGGCCCGAGAATCCGTTGACGAACACGAAGTTGCCGACTCGATGATGCGGGCCGACCACCGCGTTGTGGTCGAGGGTGTTGTAGGCGTAGTGCCCGGCCCATCGGCTGGTCACCTTGAGGCGTTCGAAGGCGGGAATCCGACGCACAAGGACCGGCCAGACCTTGCTCTCGAAGAGCTCCTCCTCCATCGCGAAGTCGTCGTGGTCGACGGCAGGATCGATGTCGGGCGTACACCCGGTCATGTACGCGGCGCCATCGCTTCGGACGTGAACGCCGCTCGGATCGATGGTGAGCGGCAGGTCGCGCTCGAGCGGTTCGGCGGCATCGAAGATCCAGGTGTATCTCTTGCGTGGCTCGACCGGCAGCTCGAGACCGACCATCTCCGCTACACGCGCCGCCCGCGGGCCCGCCGCGTTGACCAGATGGCCACACGCGACGCTCTCGCCGCTGGCGAGGGTGACGGCGGCAGCGCGATCACCGGCGACATCGACGCCAACCACCTCGTTGGTGACGTACTCGACGCCGTTGCGACGGGCCATCTGGCGAAGCCATTGGAACATCGTCGCTGAGTCGAACCACCCCTCGTCCACCGGGTTGTGGCTGCCACAGATGATGTCGTCGAGGTTGTAGAAGGGGTACTCCGCCGCGATCTCTGATGGCAAGAGGATGCGCGTCGCGGCCCCGAGCGACACCTGGAGGTCGCGGGTGCGCCGCAACGCGCTCGCGAAGCCCTCGTCCGCAGCGAGGTACATGTACCCGAAGTGGTTGACGGCGATGTCGGGGATCTCCGGGTCACCGCCGAGCCGGTCGCGGAACGAGCGAACGAACTCCGCCGCGAACTGACCGATGCGGATGTTGATCTCCGACGAGTACTGCTGACGCATGCAGCTGTTGGTGTGCGTCGTCGACGCGAACTCGTACGTGGGATCTCGCTCGACCACCAGCACCGAGCCGTCAAAAGCCGGATCCGCGGACAGGTGCCAGGCCACCGAGGACCCCATGACGGCGCCGCCGATGACGACCACGTCGTACGCCGAATGGCTCGGCCCGTCACTGAGCGGAACGATCGCCACGGCTACTCGTTGCCCTGGACGCGTTCGAGATGCGGCGCGTCTGTCGTGATCAGGCCGAGCGCGTCCTCGGCGGAGATGGCCGTGCAGAACTCGCCGTGCATATTCGCCACGGCCATGTCGTGGACGAGCTGAGGGTCGTGGTCCGTCCCATCGAGCGCCACACGGTTGGTGGTCGCGCAGGCGTCGTGCACGAGGTAGGTGTCGAAGCCCAGGTTTCCCGCCATGCGCACGGTCGTCTCGATGCACATGTTGGTGAAGAAGCCTGCGACCACGAGCCGCAGCACGCCCGCCCGGCGGAGGTCCACTTCGAGCGACGTTCCGACGAAGCCGCTGTTGACATCTTTGGTCACGACGATCTCGTCGTCACCGATCTCCAACCCGGCCAGCTGTTCGCCTGTCTCGAGCGAGAGCTTGAGAGGCGAGTTCTTCTCCCTCGAGTCGTGCCGGGAGAACGCCACCGTCCGCCCGCTCGCCCGCCACGCGTGCAGCAGTGTCCGCTGCTTGTCCTCCGCGCCCGGGTTGTTGCGTCGGCCGGCCGGGCCGCCGTAGTACGCGAGATCCTCGACGCCCTTCTGGACGTCGATGAGCAGCAGCGCGGTCGATGCATCGAACTGTCGGATCATGATGTCTCCACTGATGGCGGCGTCACACAGCAATGTTCGCGAGTGCGGGGCTGCCCTGGCCACCCCGCGTCGGCGCGGGCGGTGTCGGGCCGACCCTTGTCTTCGTCGGCAATACTGACCCAAGGAGGTTCACCATGAAGCGGATGCACATCGGCCTCAAGGTCGACGACATCGACGAGGCGATCGCGTTCTACAGCCGGCTGTTCGATGCCGAACCGACCCTGGTGCGCGACGACTACGCCAAGTGGATGCTCGATGACCCGCTCGTGAACTTTTCGGTCGACCTCCACGGCGAGGGGCCCGCTGGTTCCGCGCACTACGGCATCCAGGTCGAGTCGGCGGACGAGCTCACCCGAGCTCGCGCCCACATCGACGCAGCAGATATTCCCCGATCGGACCAGGACGATCTGGTGTGCGGTTATCAGATGCAGCACAAGTCGTGGGTGTTCGACCCACACGGCGTGGCGTGGGAGACCTTCTTCACCGAAGGTGTGGTCGATAGCGAGTACGGCTACGGCTGCGAGGACATGCCCGCTGAGGGTTGATCGCTCCTGGCGGCTCCAGGGGCCACCGCCTTTGCTGAGGACGGGAAGCAACCCGGTTCGCGCCGATGCCGTGAGCTCGCGTCCCGCCATGCCGCAGGCAGCTGCGATCCCGCCGCCGCTCGCGAGGGTCCACGCTCTCCGCGTCGCAGCGCAGCCGGCGCGTGCGGAAGACTCGTGGGCTGCGGTCGATGCTGGAGGACGACGTGACCACACTCCCCGAGCGGGGCACCGATTGGGCAGAGCTTCGCGAGCAGATGATCGAACGCGGTGCGGGCGACGCCAAGTGGCGTGAGGGCAAGACGGCTGTCTACGTCTTCAACGCGGGTCCCGACGTCGAAGCCGTTCAGAAGGAGGCGTACGCCCTCTACATGAGCGAGAACGGGCTCGGGCCCGCTGCGTTTCCTTCCCTCGCCCAGATGGAGGCGGAGGTCGTGGGGATGGGCCTGTCCCTCCTGCACGGACCGGAGGGTTCGGTCGGCAACATCACGTCGGGCGGCACAGATTCCATCACCATGGCCGTCAAGGCCGCGCGCGATCACTGGCGTGCGAGACACGGCGATGATCTTCGCCCTCTCAACGTGGTGGCGCCTCGAAGCGCACATCCCGCGTTCGATAAGGCGTGTTCGCTGATGGATCTCGATCTCCGACGCATCGACGTCGGACCGGACCTGCTGGCCGACGCGAGCTCCATGGCGGATGCCGTGGATGACGCCACGATCATGCTGGTCGGGAGCGCCCCGAGCTTTCCGTACGGACTCATCGATCCGATCGAGGCGCTCGGGCAGCTCGCCGCCAGAACCGGCACATGGCTGCACGTGGATGCATGCGTCGGCGGGTACATCGCACCGTTCGTCCGCATGAACGGCGCGCCGATCCAACCCTTCGACTTCGAGGTCCCAGAGGTCACCTCGATGTCCGCCGACCTGCACAAGTACGGCTACTGCGCGAAGGGCGCGTCGACGGTGTTGTTCCGCAGCGAGGAGCATCGCGCCCCGATGGTGTTCGACTTCGACACCTGGCCCGGCGGACGAATGGTCACTCCAACCCTCGCAG
>CAYUBX010000162.1:0-6990 GCA_964443165.1 uncultured Acidimicrobiales bacterium | reverse complement strand
CCGCACTCGGGTTCGAGGCCTCGCGCCACTTCTTGCCGGCTGTAGAGGCCCTCGTGACAGCGGTCGACCATCGTGGCGGAGATGTCGGTTGCGAGCAGGCGAACCGCGTGGGCCTCGATCAGCTCGGGGAAGTGCTGGTGGAGCATGATCGCCACGCTGTAGATCTCTTGGCCGGAGGAGCAGCCAGCGCTCCAGATGGTGAACGGGCGTTTCGCCGAGGCGATTTGGGCCAGTTCGGGGATCACGTCCGTGCGGAGATCGGAGAACACGGACGGATCGCGGAAGAAGGATGTCTCGTTGGTGGTCATCGCATCGATGACCGCGGCCTCGATTTCGGGTCGTCTCAACCGGAGGCGGCGCACCAGCTCTGCGATGCTGTCGAGGCCGTGCTCAGCAGCGACGGGTGCGAGCCGTGCACTCAACAGATAGTCCCGGTGAGCGCCTACTTCGATCGCCGCTTTCTCACGCAGGAGCCTGCGGAGGAAGAGTCCGTCGGCGGGGGAGATGACTGCTGCGGCAGTGGTTTCAGACATCGGCTCGCCCTTTCGTGTCTGTGCTGGGTTCTTGTCCGCGACGCGTTGCAGTGACCTTGTGGATGAGCTCGTTGGTGTTGAGACCGTCGAGGTTCGCCATGCGACCGAGAGCGATGTCCGAGATTGCTACTGCTGCCACTTCGAGGCGGATCGGGACCGAAACCCGCTCTTAGCCTCGTCGGAGCGTCAGCCGTCGCTTTGAGGCAAACCACGGGTCTTGACCGGCCGCCTGGTCGGTGACACGCGGTCGAATGAGAGGCATCGTGCTCGGTCTGTTCCAGCTGGCGTGCACGTCTCGACGTCGCCGAGGTGGTTTTCGAGCTGCTGTCTTTCTTTAGTTCTCATTCGGTTGGCCGAAGGGAACCGTGCGAAGGCGGCATTGTCGCCCGTGTGTGCATCGTTCTCGATCCTTGGGTGGTCGGGATAACCGAGAGGATCGACCCCATGCAGCATTCTGCATCCGGCCGAAACAGGTTCGTCGAACCGGTTTGTCGCTGTGGCCAGACGGCCGGAGCGACCGAACGGAAGGTGTCCTGAGGTGGAAGAAGACGACGAAATCATCGCCGAGTTCCTGATCGAGTGCCAAGAAGGACTCGATCGTCTCGATCAGAACCTGGTCGTCCTTGAGGAGCGACCGAACGATCGGGATGTCCTGACCGAAGCCTTCCGCATCTTGCACACGATCAAGGGCAGCTGCGGGTTCCTCGGATTCGGGCAGCTCGAGGTCGTCGCCCACCGCGGCGAGAGCCTCCTCAGCCTTCTTCGCGACGCCGTGCTCGAGATGAATGACGAGATCGCCGACGCGTTGTTGGCGACAGTCGATGCCATCCGTAGCATCCTCGGCACCATCGATGACCGAGGGGCTGAGGGCGACC
The DNA here is from genome assembly GCA_964443165.1 of uncultured Acidimicrobiales bacterium. Lineage (GTDB taxonomy): Bacteria > Actinomycetota > Acidimicrobiia > Acidimicrobiales > Poriferisodalaceae > JAYPWI01. The sequence continues at coordinate 5,582 of CAYUBX010000162.1, read as the reverse complement.
ACGATCACTCTTCCCTGATCACGGAGCTCGAACGCCTGGCGTCCAACGGCGGCTCGGAGACCGCGCTCGCAGTCGACGAGACCGAGGGTGACGAATCCGGCGAAGCTGACCATGCCGCCGAGGCGCCCACCCTCGAGAACGCCACCGTCCCTGAGGCGGATCAGATCGGCGACACTTTGGTCGACGATGGTGGGGCCGAGCGGACTGGCCAGGAGATCGCGGTCGTTGCGCAGGGTCTCGGAGATGATCGCGAGATTCTCGCCGAGGACGGTCGAGAAGCCGGCGCCGATGTCGAGAAAGTGGCATCGGAGAAACGAGCGAGCAGCTCCGACGCCACCATTCGTGTGGACGTGGGTCTCCTCGACCGGCTGATGAACCTCGTAGGAGAACTGGTACTCGCTCGCAACCAGCTGCTGCAGCTGACCGAGAGCAGCGAGGAGAAGGCGATGCTCACCACAGCGCAGCGCCTCAACCACATCACGAGCGAGCTGCAGGAGGGTGTCATGAAGACCCGCATGCAGCCGATCGGCAACATCTGGTCGAAGCTACCGCGAGTCGTCCGTGACCTCGCACGGCAGTTCGACAAGCAGATCCGTTTGGAGATGGAGGGCAAGGACACTGAGCTCGACAAGGGCATCATCGAGGCGATCAAGGATCCACTGACCCACATCGTCCGCAACACCGTTGACCACGGGATTGAAACTCCGGAGATCCGCAAAGGGCTCGGCAAGAACCCTGAGGGAGTCCTCCTTCTTCGGGCTCATCACGAAGGCGGCCAGGTCAACATCGAGATCACCGACGACGGCTCCGGCATCGATGCATCCAAGATCCGCGAGAAGGCGATCGAGAAGGGCGTCGTGACCCACGAGGTCGCGGAGGCTATGGGCGACAAGGAGGTTGTGCAGCTGATTTTCCAGCCCGGCTTCTCCACCGCCCAAACGGTCAGCAACGTCTCGGGCCGCGGTGTCGGTATGGACGTGGTGAAGACCAACGTCGAACGCATCGGTGGCTCGGTCGACATTCGCACCGAACCCGGTGAGGGAACGACCTTCAAGATCAAGATCCCGCTGACACTCGCCATCATTCCGGCACTCATTGTCGATATCGAAAACGAGCGCTACGCCATACCGCAGGTCAGCCTTCAAGAGCTTGTGCGACTCGAGGCCGACGATCTCGCCGCCGGTATCGAGATGGTTCACGGAGCACCCGTTTACCGATTGAGGGGCCGGCTTCTTCCCATCGTCGACCTGCGTGAGCAGCTGGCCCTTGACCAGCTCGAGGCTGAGGACGACGCGGTCAACATCGTCGTCCTTCAGGCGGATGATCGGCAGTTCGGCTTGATCGTCGACAAGATCGACGCCACCGAAGAGATCGTCGTCAAGCCGCTGGGCCGACAGGTCAAAGACATCGAGCTTTTCTCGGGAGCGACGATTATGGGCGATGGTCGGGTCGCTCTGATCCTCGACGTCCTGGGGCTGGCCAGACGGTCCGGCATTACATCGGCTGGCGCACACGGCGAACTTGCCGCTGTCGGCGAAGAGACCATAATGATCGACGACGATCAGGCGCTGCTCATTGTCGAGCTGGCCAACGAGACCAACGTCGGTCTTCCGCTCAGCCAGGTCGTGCGCCTTGAGGACTTCGCAGCGGAAGTGATCGAAGAGTCCGATCTCCGCCCGGTCGTGCAGTATCGCGGTGGCATCATGAACCTGGTGGACGTCGGGCCGAGCATCGGTCTCAGTCACGGCGTGCTCGACGGAGAGACCCGGACCAGCGTCATTGTCTGCAACCACGGCGCGGACGTGGTGGGCCTCGCTGTCGCCAAGATCAGCGACATCGTGCTCGATCCTGAGATGCATACGGAGCGGGACCTGACGAGAGCAGTGGTTGAGGGCGGCGTCATCGACGTCGTCGATCCGGACCGAATCTTCATGTCCAGCGGCCTACCGGTCGCAGAGCCGATTGGAGTGGGTTGATGAACAGTGTGGCAACCGCCCCAGCCAACACCGTCCAACTGTGCACGTTCCGGGTGGGTGACCTCCTGCTCGGGATCGATGTCCTCAAAGTGCAGGAGGTCCTGCACAACCTGGACGTCACGACCGTTCCGCACGCAGCCGATTCCGTTCTCGGGCTGATCAACCTGCGTGGACGGATTGCGAGCGCGATCGATCTCGGTGAGCGTCTCGTGGTCGATCGTCACGAGGACGACCCGCCCGAGCGTTCAGTGCACGTCGTCGTTCGAGCCGCCGGAGATGTGGTGAGCCTCGTGGTGGACAGCATCGACGACGTGCTCGACGTGGAATCAGGCGACTACGAGCCGCCACCCGAGACGATGACGGGAGCGGCGAAGGAGCTCATTATGGGCGCCTACAAGCTCGCCAACGAGCTCCTTCTCGTTCCGGATGTCGAGCGCCTTGTCGCCCTTCGCTCCACCATGCCCAATGAGGCGGTGGCGTCATGAAGGCCGTCGTGGTCGACGACGCCCGCGTCGCCCGCCGTCTCGTCTCACGGATCATGGCAGATCTCGGTTTTGAGGTCATCGAGGCAGAGCACGGCCAGGATGCCCTCGACAAGATGGACGCGGCGGCCCCGCCCGACGCAATCGTGGCGGACTGGAACATGCCGGTGATGGACGGCGTCGGGCTGGCGAAGGCTGTTCGCTCCGACGAGAACTACGGCCAGATCCCCTTCCTCATGATCAGCAGTGAAGCTGATCCGCGTCGCGTTGCTCAGGCGATCCTCTCCGGGGTCGACGAGTACCTCTTCAAGCCGGTCGATGCGGCGATGATCGAGGAGCGGCTGGCAGTCATGGGGGTCTACACGGCGATGACCAAGTGAACCCGGTCTTCAAGGTCATCGTCGTGGATGACTCCGCAGTCGTCCGTGGTCTCCTGAATTCTCTCCTGAATGAAGAGCCGGATATCGAGGTCGTGGCGACGCCGGCGAACGGCCGCATCGCGCTCGAGAAGATCGAACGCTTCGACCCCGACCTCGTGGTGCTCGACATCGAGATGCCGGTGATGGACGGGCTCACCACGCTGGTCGAGATCCGCAAGAGGTGGACAAAGCTGCCTGTGGTGATGTTCTCTGCGCTCACCGAGCGCGGGGCATCCGCCACGATCGACGCGCTGTCGAAGGGTGCCAGCGATTGGGCGACCAAGCCAGGTCAGAGCGCCGGTCTCGCAAAGTCGCGGGACCACGTTCGGACGGAGCTGGTTGCGAAGATCCGCGCGCTCCTGACATCGCGACACACCGCACGCACTTCGCGGCCGCTCACGCAGGCAACGAAGATCCGCACGCCGATGGCGACTTCCCCGATCGATGCGGTGGTATTCGGCTGTTCCACCGGTGGTCCAGTGGCTCTCGACACGGTCCTCACATCGATCTCGCCGGCTCTGGACGTCCCGATGTTCGTCGTGCAACACATGCCGCGGCGCTTCACAGCTGCCCTGGCTGAAAGGCTCGACCGCAAGGCTGCGTACCACGTGGTCGAGGCGATGGATGGAACGACCCCCGAGCCCGGCACTTGCTACATCGCCCCGGGCGGTCGGCATCTCCATGTCGAGGGTCGATCCGCCGATCGAGCAGAGGTACGTCTCAGCGATGGGCCCCTCGTCAACTCGTGTCGTCCAGCCGTGGATGTCCTCTTTCGATCAGCGGCTGCGACGTACGGACCAAACACGCTCGCCGTCGTTCTGACGGGAATGGGCAGCGATGGTGCCCTTGGAGTCAAGGAACTTGCCGCTCATGATGCCTCGGTGATCGCGCAGGATGAAGACTCCTGCGTGGTCTATGGCATGCCTCGTGCGGTTGCCGAGCTCGGTCTGGCGACAGAGGTCCTTCCTCTTGCCGAAATCGGGCCTCGGATCGTCGAGATCGTCACCAGATCCGCGATCGGCCCCGAGGTGGTGGCGTCTGGAGGAGCGTTGTGACCGCCGCCGCAGAGACCGGTACCGTGGTCGCGGCACTCGGATCTGACGACCTGCTGTTCATCGAGACGCTTGTGTCGGACCGAATCGGGGTTCGTCTCGAGGAGAAGGCGTATCTCATCGAGAGCCGTCTCCAGCATCTGGTACGCGAGTTCGGCGACAGCGATCTCTCGGCCTTCGTGGCCCGGGTGCGCCGTCGGGATCGTGCCGCCGAGGATGCGGTCGTCGACGCGATGACCACGAACGAGACCTCGTTCTTTCGCGACCAGCACCCGTTCGAATCACTCGCAAAGAATGTGTTCCCCGCCGTCCTCGACGGCTCCAACAAGCGGGGGCTGACCATCTGGAACGCCGCGTGCTCGAGCGGCCAGGAGTCGTACTCCTTGGCGATGCTGATCCTGGAGCACTTTCCCCACGAGGCTCCGCTCACGCGGATCATTTCCACCGATGTGTCGCCGGCGATGGTGGCTCGTACGAAGCCAGGCGAGTACTCCCGCTTCGAAATCAACCGCGGGTTGTCGACGGGCCACGCGATGAAGTACTTCGATCAGGTAGGCCGCAAGTGGAAGGTCAAGCCCGAGCTGGCTCGCATGGTCGATGTGCGTGAGCTCAACCTGCTCGGCGCGTGGCCGCAGATTCCGAAGTGCGACCTGGTGTTGCTTCGCAACGTCCTCATCTACTTCCCAACAAACGTCAAGCAGGACATCTTGCGGCGTGTCAGAACCTCGATTCTGCAGCCGCACGGATGTCTGATGCTCGGCACATCCGAGTCGACGCATGGAGTGGACACCGGGTATGAGCCGCGCAAGAAGGGTGATTCCACCTTCTACTTCTCAACAGGGAGCCAATCATGAATATCTCGCGACCCGACACCTTTATCGATGACCTGCAGGAGATCATGCTCGAGACGCTCGAAAGCCTCGTCGAGACGATGGCCGACGGCGAGTGTCGAGCGTCCACGACGGGCGATCCCGGGCTGGTCCTTGAGGCCCAGGTCCCGATCGTCGGCGAGATGGAGGGTGTGATCACCGTGCGCGCCATCGAGTCGGTCGCCCTCGGGTTGGCCGCCATCTGGGCCGGCTGTGAGCCCGAGGAACTGGAGACTCAGGACGCTCTCGACACGATGTCGGAGTTCTGCAACGTGTTCGGTGGGACCGCCAAGACGGTTCTTCCCGACGCGACCTCTCTCGACATGCCGTCGGTGCGTGCCGCGCCCGCGAAGGACTTTGAGCCGTTGAGTGACAGCGTGTCGGTGTCTCACGACCTCGGCATTCTCGAAGTCCAGCTGAAGGTCTGATCCGGAGTCATCCGGTGGTGCAACACAGGCCGATTTGCTCAGGTCGCGAGATCGTTCATCAGGTAGCCGTTGGCATGGTCGATAAGAGAAGTGCGACAAGGGAAGGCGGCAACTGACGTGGTGGTCGACTACGACGAGGTGCTCCTCGATGCGGCGGCCGGTCTCCAGCCGTTGCCCACGAGCGTTCTTGAGCTCATCACAGTGTCGGCGCGAGCCGACACCGAGATCGACCAGGTGGTCGGGATCCTTGAGGCCGATCCGACTCTCTTGGCTCACGTTCTGCGTGAGGCCAACTCAGTCGGTCTCGGGGCCCGCGGCACTGTCGCCACCGCCCAAGATGCGGTGGTGCGGCTCGG
>CAYUBX010000161.1:0-6992 GCA_964443165.1 uncultured Acidimicrobiales bacterium | reverse complement strand
CGGTAGCCAGGTGACGATGATCAACCGCGGGGAGAGACTGCTCCGGATCGAGGACGGGCAGATCGCCGAACGCTTCACCGAGATCTACGGACGGCGCTTCGACCTTCGATGCGGCAGTCACATCGACCGCATCTGGCAGGACGACGACGGAATTCACGTGGCGCTCACCCGAAACGGCAGCCAGGAGCAGGTGGACGGTGATGTGCTGCTCGTCGCCACCGGACGCGTTCCCAACGGCGACGTTCTGGATCTCGATGCGGCCGGCATCGCGCACGAGGACCACCGCGTCCTCGTCGACGAGAACTTCTCCACCAACGTCGAGGGGATCTGGGCGTTCGGCGACTTGTCGAACACCCATCAGCTGAAACACCTCGCAAACGCCGAGGTGCGTGCTCTGCGACACAACCTCCTGGTCGCCGAGGGGCAGGCCGAGGGCCCGATGCGCACGGTGAGCGACACGTACGTCCCGCACGCCGTCTTCGGTTATCCGCAGGTGGCCTCGGTGGGTCTCACCGAAGAAGCGGCCCGAGCCGAGGGGCTCCCGATTGTCGTCGCGACGCAGGACTACGGAGGCGTGGCCTACGGGTGGGCGATGGAGGATCAGGAGAGCTTCTGCAAGCTGATCGCTCACGCCGAGACGAGACAACTCCTGGGCGCTCACATCATCGGGGCGCAGGCGCCGACGTTGATCCAGCAGCTCATCCAGGGCATGGAGTTCGGCCAGACCGTCGACGAGATGGCCTCGGGCCAGTTCTACATCCACCCCGCGCTCAGCGAACTGGTGGAGAATTGCCTCTTGGCCCTCTGACCCGGGAGTGCGAATGATTCGAATGACGCGGCTTCGCCTGTTGGCCGTCCTGGCAGCGGTGGCGACCGCCGCGGGCGCGTGCTCGTTCAGCATCGGTGGCAACGCCCGTGAGGACGCGAGTGACGCGGCCGTGCAGGTCGTCCGGGAGCTGGACGAGGACGGCGCGCTCGGCATCGAGGAGATCGACTGCGACGTGCCAGCGGAGGATGCGGAGGGCACGACCTTTGCCTGCGTGTCCGACACCGCAGCGGGCGACCGTATCCGGTGGGGAGCGCGCATCACCTCCGGTGGGGTCGAGGTGGAGAGCCTCAATCTGATCACCGAAGAGGGTTTGCAGCTGCTCGTCGACGCGATCGCCGACGTCGTGTCGAACGAGACTGGTAACTCCTACACCGCGACCGATCTGGACTGTGGCACGCCACCGCTGGTCCTGGACGAGACCCAGGAGATCGACTGCGACCTCGCCGAGAACGGCGGTAACACGGCGCTGATCGTCACCATCTCCGACACTCGCACCGGCGACTTCCAGGTTCGCGCTGCGCCCTGACGAATCGCTCCGGCGACCTGTCACCCGGACTCAGTCCGTGATGCGGCGGCCGCCCTCCACCAGGTTGATCTCCCACAGCACCTCGTCGAGGCGATCAGCTGCCGCGATCGCGGGGTAGCGCAAAGGGTTGGCCGGAGTCACGGTGGATGGCAGCGGCGACAGGATCGACCACGGCGTCGGGTGACAGAACTGCACGACGCTCAACCGATCACCGACCTGGTCCGGGTCGGCGACGACTCGGTGCCATCCGACCGGAACCAGCCCGTTCGTCATGTGCTCCAGCATGATCCCGGTGTTGATGATCACGTGGTCGCCGGGCGGCGTGGCATCGACCCACTCGCCCCCGACCTTGACCTGGAGGCCACGCGCCGTGGCACGGGGCAGCGCGGTGATGAGGTTGATGTCTCCATGCTCCTCTGCCCACACGTGCCCTTCGTTCCCGGCGCCGGGGGACTCGGCCATCGGTGGGTAGCGGATGGCGCGGGTGAGGTGAGCGCCGTGGTTGAGCATCTGGTCGAACGCACTCTCGTGCGCCCCGAGCCCCTCGGCGATGATCCGAATGAAGCGGGTCTGGAGTTCGACGATCCGCCGGTGGAACTCGCCGAGGACGCCCCCCGCCTCCGGAAGCTCGTCGGGAAACATCGGATCGCCGTAGCGATGTGGGTACCTGTTCCGCAGTGGATGCCCGTGGGGCAGCGGAGCGCTCCAGTTGAGCATCTCCTTCCAGTCCGGAGTGTCAGAGACGGCTGCCGTCTCGACGAGAACTCCCGTGTACCCGACCTGGCCCATCGACCCTTCGACCACGCAGCGATCCTTGGTCGCGGAGGGCAACGCGAAGAAGCGTTCGAGGATGTCATAGGCGTCGTCGAGCAGGCTCTCGGAGACGTCGTGGCGTGTGTAGACGAACCCGGTCGCCAGGCTGCGCATGACCCCGTCGACCACCGCCGCGCGTTCCGCGGACGAACCCGATTCGAAGGCGAGGAGGTCGACGTCGAGGATCTCGTTCATCCCCGTCAAGGGTAGGGCCCCTCAGCCCTCAGCCTGCGCCTCCAGCCAGCGCTCGTACCTCTCGTCGTCGCTCCACGCGCCCGTGTGATGATCGAACACGATCGCCTCGTCGAGCATCATGGCGCGAGCGCCGCCGCGGGCTGACGTGCTGGAGATGTCCGCGGTCCAGTGGGGGACATCGAGGGTGAGGTGCTCGGGCACTTCGAGGGGCGGCCGCGGTGCGATCGCGAGCTGTGGCAACGCCCTCATGGCCTCGTCGCGGCGGTCGTGGTCACCGTCGTAGAAGATGGGGTCCTGGATCTGGTGCCACTTGTCGGCACCCATGATCAACACGTCGTAGCCCTCGGAGATGTCGACCAGGAGTTGGGCGTCGACGACGGCGAGGGTCAACCAGTCGCGCTGGCCGGCGACTCCCTCCAAGACGGCGACCCGGTCCTCGAACCGTGGGCGGCTCACGGTCTCCTTCGCCAAGGCGACCCGGCTCACCGCCCACACGACCGAATCGAGTCGGTGCGCCTCGAGCGCGGCCTCGGAGATGGCGAGATGGGCGGTTGTGGGCGGATTGAACGACCCGGGGTACACCCCTCGCCGAACGCTGACGTCGGGTGCGCTCACGTCAGATGCGCCGTCCGGTCAGCGAACGGAGGAGCCGCGGGTTGCCGCCGAGCGCCTGTTCGATCTCGCGCGACACGCCGTGGGCGAGGTTGTCCCACATCCGGTCGAGAAGCTCGGCCTGCACCACCGCACGGTCGTCCAGCCCAGCGTGGGAGACCCGCGTCGCAACCAGCCGAGCGTGCTTGCGCACACCGATCAGCGCTGACGCGAGCGCCAGGTCGAGGGGGGCCGCGCCGGCCTGACGAGCCCCCTTGACCCGGCTGTCGATGTCGGTCCCCAGGAACTCGACGATCTCGTCGACGAACATCTCGTAGAGGGCTCGCGGTCGTCGGTGTCGCAGCGCGAGGGCCTGTACGGCGCTGCGGGCGGCCTCGCTGCCGAGCCGACGGGTCTGGACCCGCAGTCCGGCGAACCAGGCGTCCTTGCGGGACATCGGCTCTCGATGTGGCGCGGGAGGGGCGGGCCCCCTCTGCGGAACCGGTCGCAGCGGGCCGAGCGTGCGGTCGTACGCAGCCCGGCTGGTGGGGTTGGAGAGGACGGCCCAGGCGGTGTTGATGGCGGCCATGCTGTCGGCGTCACCGCTGCCGCGGTCGGGGTGGAACTCCATCGCCCGCTGCCGGTAGGCCTGGCGCAGCGTCGGGAGATCGGCGTCGACGGCGACGCCGAGGCGCTGGTAGTGCGACGGAGCTGCCGAAACCACGCCCTCGATCCTACGACGGTGTCGTCGGTGAACCGGGATTGCCGGACCGACAGATTCCCTGCCTCAGGCGATGTGGATGCTGCCCGCGTCACCCTCGGTGAGCGAACCGATCACAGCTGCCGAGTGCCCGGACTCGGTGAGTGCCGCAACGGCCTCGTCCGCGGCGCGGGGATCACAGCCGAACAGCAGGCCACCGGACGTCTGCGCGTCGGCCAGGATGATGCGGGCGTCGCCGTCGTCACCGCTGAGGTGCGGTTGGAGGAACTCGGCATTGCGCGCCGTCCCGCCAGCCACGAAGCCGGCGTCGAGCAGCTCCCGAACCTGCGGCAGGAGCGGGACCCGTTCGAACTCGACGATCGCACGGGTCCCGCTCGCCGAGGCCAGCTCGTGCAGATGGCCCAGCAGGCCGAACCCGGTGACGTCCGTCGCGGTGGTTGCACCCGCCGCTCGAGCTGCTGCCGCCGCCGCATCGTTGAGGCGACCCATCTCGCGGACGCCGGCTTCGTACACGTCGTGCAGCGCGCCACCGGCCGCCACAGCGTCTCGTTCGGACCGCTTCACAGCGGTGGCGAGCAACCCGGTGCCGAGCGGTTTGGTCAGAACGAGAACCTGGCCGGCCCGTCCCCCGGCGTTCGTGAGGAGATGGGCGGGATCGACCTCACCGGTCATCGACATGCCGTACATGGGCTCGGGGCCGTCCACCGTGTGGCCCCCTGCCACCACCCAGCCTCCCTCCGCCGCGGCATCGGCCCCGCCGAGCATGACGTCGCCCAGGAGGTCGAGCGACAGCTCGCCGTTGGGCCACGCGACCAGGTTGAGGCCGAAGAGTGGGGTTCCGCCCATGGCGTAGACGTCGCTGACGGCGTTGGCCGCAGCGATGCGCCCCCATGTGAAGGCGTCATCCACGATCGGTGTGAAGAAGTCGGCCGTCGCGACGAGAGCGCGGCCGTCCGGACGGCGCCACACAGCGGCGTCGTCGGAGGTATCCGATCCAACGAGCAGATCGGCGTTGTCAGGTCGTGGCAGGCGGCGCAGCACGTGCGCCAGGTCGCTCGGGCCGAGCTTGCACGCTCAGCCGGCGCCGTGGCTGTACTGCGTCAGTCGCACGTCCTCGTCGGCTGCTCGATGATTCACGCTGTCCACCGTATCGGGGGGGGGCGCCGGTCCGGGCCCGTAGGCTTGCCGGGTGGAGTGGGGACCTGACCACGGCCCTCGAACCGGAGGCGCGGACGAGCGAACGGCTCTCGCCGAGCGGATTGCAAGACCATCGGGGTTGTGGGTCGGCCTGCTGGTTGTCGGGGCGTTGGTCGCGGTCGGCCTGCAAGTCCTGCGTGGCGATGGTTCCTCCGCGGCCCCCGATGAGGCAGTGGGCGACCCGGTGAACGACACCGTGAACGATGAGAACGTCGTCGAGCTGCAGCCAGCTCCTGAGGAGCCCCCCGAATCTGCGGAATCTCCCGACACTGCCGCCGCCGATGTCGTGCAGCCGCTCTACTCGCTTCCCTCGGTGATGCCAGAGGGGATGCGCCTCCTTTTCACGGTCGGCGCAGCCGGCGATCGACCCTTCTCCGAGATCGACCGGGTGACGATCGTTCGGCCCGATGGCGGACGTCTGCAGGCGATCCACCTCTGGCTCGACTTCGACATTCCCGCATCTCCGCCGTGGCCCGACACGCGAGTCGACCTGCGCCTCGGCGTTGACAACGAGGCGTTCGTGTCGGAGACGGGCGACATCTTCGTGTCGCAGGTGGTGAGCTTCGGCCCGCCTCGGATCAACCTTCGGATGATGTTCGTCGGGGTTCCGACGGACGACGTTCGAGAGTTCGTTCCGCTCGTTACATCCGACATCGAGCGCATCGACGTCAGCGCGCTGCGGGACCGGGGCTTCGACATCGCCGCGTCGGCCGACGGACAACCGGTCGCGCTGCTCCAGACCGGTGATCCGGACCTGGACGACCGAAGCGTCGTGGTGCGCACGTGGGGGATCGACGAGCCGTTGCCCGACGACGCGATCCTTCGTATCGGGGAGGGTCTCAAGCACCCGATGGAGTGGTCGGGTCACGGGATCACGATCACGTCGAGCGGCGGACGCAATGGCGTAGCGGCCCGGCGCTTCGGGGGATACGTCGAGGTCAGCGGGGATGTGGCCTTCGAGCTCCTCCTCGACGTCCTCGATGGCCTGGAGCTCGTGTCGCCAGCGGAGTTCGTGGCCCGACCCCGGCAGGCGCTGGAGCGGCGGCTGGGCAATGCAGCGTGTGGTTTCGCAGAGCCGAGTCGGGTCGAACCCTTCGGCGGGCTGCACTACGAGATCTATTGGGGTGACCTGGTGCGGGCACAGGCCGAGCTGGATGCGGGTGCCGGCATCGACGCCGTCGGGTCGTACTGGGACGAGGGCGCGAGACGGGAGCGGTCGGCTCTGACGATCGCCATCGACAGCGGCTGCCTCGAACGGGTGATCTGGCTCGTCGAGCGTGGCGCCGATCCCAGGCGAATGGTGGATGGCTCGACGGGCTTCGAGCGTGCCGAGGAGGTGCAGCGAGGCGACATCGTTCTCGCTCTGACAGGCGGGAGTTAGGGAGCGCGCCAGCTCGCTCGCGAGCTAATACGTCGCGACCGTGTCGAGGAACACCGCCATTGCAGCCTCGCGGTCGATGGCGTACTCGACCTCGCAGTTGAGGGCCCCGTCGCCGTAGCCCCGTTCGTCCACCACGGTCATGCCGCGGGTGAGCTCGCCGGCCGTCTCGACCCTGACGTGCCGGTCGCCGAATTCGAACAGCTCGGGGTGGGTGACGGCGAGCACCGCGCAGGGATCGTGGAGGGGCACCTGCGGCCGACCGGTCCGCGACTCACTCGATGAGAGGTAGAAGTCGAAGAGATCGGCGCCGAAGTTGCCCGCGACGTTGTCGGGGGCTCGCATCGCTGCGATGGTGTCGTGGTCGACGTAGAACTGGTGCGTCAGGTTGAGCCCGGCCATTCGAAGGGTCGTGGCCCCGGCATCGAACACGATCCGGGCGGCGTCCGGATCGGCCCAGACATTGAACTCGGCCGTCGCCGTGACGTTCCCGACCGTGGCGCTACCGCCCATGATCGAGATGCCGGCCAAACGGTCGACGATGTCCGGCGCCTGCCGGAACGCCAACGCGATGTTGGTGAGCGGCCCGACGGGCACCAACCAGACGTCGTCGACGGCGCGCACCGTGTCGATGATGAACTGCACCGCGTCGTGGCTGTCGAGCTCGCGTTCGAGCGCTGGGCGGACTGGGCCGTCGAGCCCGGTCTCGCCGTGGACCTCCGCTGCGTGGCGGGGCGGTGCG
>CAYUBX010000160.1:0-7025 GCA_964443165.1 uncultured Acidimicrobiales bacterium | reverse complement strand
CGCCGACGCCAGCCACATGCCGGTGTTCCATCAGATCGAGGGTCTCGTCGTCGACCGCGGCATCAGCTTCCGCGACCTGGCAGGAACCCTGAACGACTTCACGGCCGCGTATTTCGGCAGCAGCATCACGAGTCGCCTGCGCCCGTCGTATTTCCCCTTCCCCGAGCCGTCCGCGGAGTTCGACATCACCTGCGTCATCTGCGAGGGCGACGGCTGCCAGACCTGTCAGCGAACCGGATGGATCGAGCTGGGCGGCTGCGGGATGGTGCATTCCAACGTCTTGGGCAACTGCGGGATCGACAGCGAGGAGTGGACGGGCTTCGCCTTCGGCTTCGGGATCGACCGCCTCGCCCTGATGCGTCACGGCATCGACGATCTGCGCGATATGTACACCAACGACGTCCGCTTTCTCAGCCAGTTCTAGGTCGGAGAGTTCAGTGAAGGTTCTTCTGTCCTGGCTGCGTGAGTTCGCCCCGATCGAGGGTGATCCCGTCGAGCTCGGCAACCACATGAGCGACCTCGGCATGGCCGTCGAGGAGATGAGCATCCTCGAGCCGCTGAACGGCATCGTGGTCGCCAAGGTGCTCGACCTGCGCCCCCACCCGCAGGCCGATCGGATCCAGCTGGTCGACGTCGATCGCGGTGACGGCGAAGCGCTGCAGGTCTGCTGCGGCGCGTTCAACATGACGGTCGGTGACCTGATTCCGTTCGCCACGGTCGGCACGGTGATGCCCAACGGCATGGAGATCGCCAAGCGCAAGATGCGCGGCGAGGACTCCAATGGCATGTGCTGCAGCGCAGCCGAGATCGGTCTCGGGAGCGATCATGACGGGATCATGATCCTCCCCGAGGGCCTCGAGCTCGGGTCGCCTCTCATGGGCCAGCTCGGGCTGGCTGGCGACGTCCTGTACGACCTCGAGATCAACCCCAACCGTCCCGACGCCATGTCCGTCGCTGGTGTCGCTCGTGACCTTGCGGCGCGGCTCGGCGTTCCGTTCGCCATGCCGGAATGGTCGGTCGACGAGACCGAGGAGGACGTCGACGCCGCCGCGTCCGTCGAGATCGTCGACGGGGACCTCTGCGGTCGTTTCGCTGCGCGAGTGATTCGCGGAGTGCAGGTCGGCGAGTCGCCATTGTGGATGCAGATGCGGCTGACACTGTTGGGCATGCGGCCGATCAACTCGGTCGTCGACGTGTCCAACTACGTCATGCTCGAGCTCGGCACACCCAACCACACCTACGACCTCGACCTGGTCCCCGGTGGCAAGCTCGGCGTCCGTCGGGCGCGCGGGCCCGAGACCCTCGTCACGCTCGATGATCAGGAGCGCGAGATGATCGCCGGCGACGGCCTCATCGTGAACGCCGACGACGAGCCGATCGGCATCGCGGGCGTCATGGGCGGTGCCTCCACCGAGATCTCCGACGCGACCGACGCCGTTCTTCTCGAGATGGCGTGGTGGAACCGGGGGTCCATCGCGAGGACCTCGCAGCGCCTCGGCCTCCGATCCGAAGCGTCGGCGCGATTTGAGCGGGGCACCGACTGGGCACTCAAGGCCGCTGCGGTCGACCGCTTCTGCCAACTCCTCGATCAGATCACACCCGGCGGCGTGCAGGTCGCTTCGGGCACCATCGATGCGCGTGGCGACATGCCGGAGCGCGTGACGGTGCCGGTCCGCTCCTCGCGCATCAGCCACCTGTTGGGTCGCGACTTCAGTTCGGCCGAGATCGCAGGCCTGCTCGAGCCCATCGGTTTTGAGGTGGAGGCCGTCGACGCGGACGTGCAGAACGTTGCGATCCCGTCGTTCCGGCCGGACACCGAGACCGAGACCGACGTGTCCGAGGAGGTCGCTCGGCACTACGGCTACGGCCGCCTCGGCACCACCGTCCCGAGGTCGCCGGACGCGGGTCACCTCACGTCACGTCAGAAGCTCCGCCGACAGTTGCGACACCAGCTGATGGGGCTCGGGCTGTCCGAAGCGATGCCCAATCCCTTCCTCGCTCCTGACGCAGTCGCCAAGGCGGGCCTCCCGATCGACGAGCCGGTGCGGCTGCTCAATCCGCTGGCCGTCGAGGAGTCGGTGCTGCGGCCGTCGCTTCTTCCCGGGCTCGTCGCGGCGGTCGCGTACAACGAATCCCACCGCAACACAGGCGTCCGGCTCTTCGAGGTCGGTGCGACCTTCGGCCCGCCACAAGCGGGTGCAGCTCTTCCCGATGAGCAGGAACACCTCGCGGTGATCATCGCTGGCGAAGACGCCCTGGCAGCGAAGCAGCTCTGGGACAGCATCGCCTCGGGGCTCGGCGTCGACGCGGCGCTCGCCAACGCCGACGACATTCCCGGGATGCACCCGACACGAGCCGCGACGATCACGCTCGACGGCGCGGTCATCGGCGTTCTCGGCGAGGTGGACCCCGGAGTCCTCGAGGCGCACGGCGTCTCGCAGCGCTGCGGATGGATCGACGTGCGCGTCGACGCCCTGCTCGCGTCAGCGGAAGCCGCCGGTGACCGGCCCTACCGGCTCGTGTCGACCTACCCGTCGAGCGACATCGACCTCGCGTTCGTCGTGCAGGACTCGGTGCAGGCGTCCGACGTGGAGGCAGCGCTGCGACGGGCCGGGGGTGACGAACTGATCTCGCTCACCCTCTTCGACGTCTACCGCGGCGATCAGCTCGGGTCGGGTCAGCGGTCGCTCGCGTTCGCCCTGCGGCTCCAGGCTGCGGATCACACGATGACCGACGACGAGGTCGGCCAGATCCGCCAGCGCTGCATCGACGCAGTCCAGTCCGCGCTGCCTGCGACGCTGAGGGGCTAGTGAGTTGAGTCATGTCGGTGCCTGACACCGACATGACTCAACTGCAAGACAGCGGCCGCTAGTAGCCCAGCTCCACGTCGACGGGGCCGGTCAGGGTCTCGCCGGCCGCTCGGAGACGCACGTTCTCCTTCACGCGCTCGGCCAGCAGGATCATCCCCATCTCGGGCGTGTTGCCGATGTGGGGGGTGATGATGCAGTTGGGGAGCTCCCACAGCGGGTGACCGTCGGGAAGCGGCTCCGGTTCGGTTACGTCGAGCGCGGCGCCCGCGATGCTCTCGGCACGCAGAGCCGCGACGAGCGCGTCGGTGTCGATGTGCCGGCCGCGAGCGAGGTTGACGATCCATGCGTGCTTGGGAAGCGCCGCGAGTTCCGCCTCTCCGATGATCCCGGTCGTCTCCGGGGTCAGGGCGAGCGCGAGAACCAGGAGGTCCGTCGTGGGCAGGACGTCGTGGAGGCTGTCGGGACCCAGAACACGAGCCGCGCCGTCCATCGGTGCGATCCGGTTGCGGATCACCGTCACCTCGCATCGGAACGGTGCCAGCAGCGGCAGCAGTTCCTCGGTGATGCCGCCGCCGCCCAGCACGGTCACCCGGGCGTCGAAGAGGTTCCGGCCCTCAGGGCGTTCCCAGGTGGTCGTCCGGGCGTAGGTGGCGAGGCCGCGCATTCCCGCGAGTGCGAGCATCAAGATGTGCTCGGCCACCGGCGCCGCGTACACCCCCTTGCCGCAGGTCCACTCGAGGTGCGGGTACTGCCGGAGCATGCCGATGAACGGCTCGATCCCGGCATAGGGGAGCTGCACCCAGTCGATGCCGGGGTTCTCCTCGAGCATCGGAGGCAGCAGGTCCGATCGCGCCGGTTCGGCCCACACCAGCGCCTCCGCCTGGTCCGGGGTGGTCACCGTGCCGCCGCCCGCTTCGACGGCGTCGACCAGGGCCTGCCTGCGCCAACAGTCGGGTTCGACGGCGATCCGTGGTGAGGTCATGGCCGCAAGGTACTCAACCGCACCGAACGGCGCTGGCGAACACACGTTCGGTCGCGCGATACTCCTTTGATGACCTCACCCCCGGCATCGCCGCAGCACACCTGGCCCTCGTGGACCGCATTCAGGTCGCACGACATTCGCCGTCTCGGCCCGTGCGAGGTGGAGTATGGCTCCCGATGGCAGGGCCCACGGCTCGACCTGCCCTGGCGCGTCGTGTGGCTCGAGGGCACCGG
Organism: uncultured Acidimicrobiales bacterium; assembly: GCA_964443165.1. Taxonomy (GTDB): domain Bacteria; phylum Actinomycetota; class Acidimicrobiia; order Acidimicrobiales; family Poriferisodalaceae; genus JAYPWI01. Next base: position 3,000 of record CAYUBX010000160.1, on the reverse strand, counting down.
TGAGGTCGTGGCGGTGCAGTGGGCGGCGAGCGACGAAGGTGGCGACGCCGGCCCGGTCCGGCTGCTCGGCATCGTGGCGGCTCGCGGCCTGCTCGACGAGGCCCTGAAGGACTGGTGGCACATGTGTGGCCACCTGGGCTCGCTCGACTGGGTCGTCACGCGCCTCGCCGGACGCGGGCTGGCGGCATGAGGTCAGGCGCTGGCCGTCGACTCTTCTTCGGCCGGGCTGAGCAGGAACACCCGCTCGGCCACTTGCTCGATGTCGCCATCCAGCGCGTAGGTCAGTCCCGACATGAAGTCCACCGCGCGGCGAGCCACGCGGTCGTCGCCGCGCAGTTCGGCCGTCACGCGGGCGCCGGATCGAAAGGCCTCGCCCACCGCCTCGAGATCGTCGAAGGAGTCCACCGTGAGATGTTCGCCTTGCGGTGTGTTGGTCGTCGCCGGGTGCAGCACGTCGCAGATGCTACGTCGCACCGGTCGAGGTGTCTGGCAAAGCTATGTTCGGATCAGGTGATTTCGTGAGCAGCCTGCTCGACGGCCAGTCCTCGCTCTTCGGTCACGAGGAGCCGGCCGCACCATCACTCGAGTCCGTTCGGCGGCGCGAACTCTCCCGAGGTGCCTGGGTCGACCATGCACCGTGTTGGCTTCAGGGTCACGAGGAACTCTTCGTCGAGTTGGCGGAGCGGGTGCCGTGGACTCAGCACCGTCGTCCGATGTACGACCGCTACGTCGACGTCCCGCGTCTCATCGGTCAGTTGCCGGACTTCGGGCGCTGTCTTGACGTGGTGTCGCAGGTTCAGCAACGCCTGACGGCGGGGTACGGCGTGGAGTTCGACCGCGTGGGTGTGGCGCTCTATCGCGACGGTGACGACAGCGTCGCCTGGCACGGCGATCAGGTCGCGCGCGAACGCCCGCAGGCGCTGGTGGCGACGGTGTCGCTCGGCGAACCGCGGACCTTCGCCTTGCGACCCACGGGTGGTGGGGCACGACTCGACTACCGGCTGGGTCACGGCGACCTGCTGGTGATGGGCGGGACGTGCCAGAGGACCTGGGAACACTGCGTCCCCAAGGTCCGTCGCGCCGGCCCACGTATCGCGCTGATGTTCCGACCGTCGTCGACGTCCAGTTCGCCGATCACTGCGGCTCGCACTCAGCCGGGGTGGTACGAGGTGGAGCCCAGCCCCAACTAAAGGGCGAGCCGGGCAACGGTGGCCCAGGCCTGCAGGTCCTCGTCGAGCGAGCTTGTGCCGAGGACCTGGATCCCCACGTGGTCCGCTCCGGCGCCGCGATGCTCGGCGATGCGCCCGCGGATCGCCTCGGCGCCGTGGACGACGAGGGCATCGACGAGCCGGTCGCTTCCGCCCTCTGCGAAGTCGTCGTCGTCGAACCCGAGGCTGCGGAACTTCCGTTGATGGCTCCGAGAGCCGATGTAGGTCCGCAGGTGCGATCGACCCACCGACCGGGCCTCGTCACGGTCGTCGGTGAGAACAACGGCCATTTCGGCCGCGATCACCGGAGCCGTGCCGATCTGCTGGCGGATCGCCTCGGTGTGGCGAGGCTCGATCAGATAGGTGTGCACACCGTCGGTTCGTTGCGCTCCGAGGTCAGCCATACGGCTGTTGTACGCGGCGAGGCACCAGACCAGATCGTCACCGGATACCCGAGGGTTCGCCGCCCACGCCGCCTCCACCGCATGGACGTAGTCGGTCATCACATCGATCGGCGCGGGACCGCTGGACAACGCGCCGCCGAGCCCGAGCCCCAGGACGTGCCGGTTCCCGGACATCTGCTGCAGATACGCGTGACCAGCCGCCGCTGCGCTCGCCGAGCGATCGCTGACCCGAGCGATGCCGTTGGCGACGGTCAGGCTGTAGGTGCTGTGGAGAAGGTGGCCGGCGAGTGAGAGTGCCTCGGTTCGGCCGACCTCGGGGATCCAGAGCGACGGGAAGCCGAGTCGCTCGACCTCCATCGCAGCGTCGCTGGCCTCGCCGGGATCGAGGGCGTCGAACCGGAACGACCAGATCCCGACCGGACCGAGCTTCTGGCGAAGGACTGCTGGCGTGGGCATCGGCTGAGGCTAGACGCGGGTGAGGCCGCCCCGATGGAGCGGCCTCACGTGTTGTTCTGGGGTGTCGGAATCAGATGGCGCGGACGTTGAGCGCCTCGTCGCCCTTGCGGCCCGGGCCGACCTCGAACTCGACCGACTGACCCTCCTCAAGAGAGCGGAATCCGCTGCCATCGATATTCGAGAAGTGGACGAACACGTCGTCACCGTCGGTACGAGAGATGAACCCGTAGCCCTTCTCGTTGTTGAAAAATTTCACTGTGCCCGTCGCCATGACGTCTTTCCTTTGCTTTCCGCGACCACCACTCGCGGGGGCCGAGGCGCTTCGCAGTGTAGGGACTGTGCAACGGTTTCCGACGTCACGAGGGCGAATGAATGGAGACGATTCAGCCGCGGAGCGCGGGAAGGACCTCTGCGAGCGCCTCAGCCTGGCCCCGGACATCCGTCGAACCGATCCGCAGGCAGAAATGTTGGACGCCGACGTCGACGAATCCCTGGAGCCATTCCACCACCGTCTCCATCGGACCGGCCACTGAGCCTTGCTGGGTAGCGATGATCTCGTGCGGTACGCCGTAGTACAGCTGCGAGTGTTCGGCGAGCTCGGCTTGTGCCTGAGCGGTCTCGCCGATCACCACGGTCAGATATGCCGCGGCGCCGACTGAGGAGGGATCGCGACCCGCGGCCTCGGCCGATGCTCGAACGGCTGCCAGGCTGTCGGCGTACATCTCCGACGACGGCGCCGTCGGGAACCACGCGTCGCACTGTTGGCCCGTGCGGGCGAGCGTGCGTGGCCCGTGCCCTCCCATCCAGATCGCAGGGCCGCCCGGAGTGGCCGGTAGCGGGTACATCTGGTCACCCTCGCCGCGCCAGAGCGCCCTGGTTCGCTCAACCACGGCCATCGAGCCGCTCGCGCGCGTCGCGAAGTCGGTGCCGAC
>CAYUBX010000159.1:876-7025 GCA_964443165.1 uncultured Acidimicrobiales bacterium | reverse complement strand
GGCTGACGTGACCCCGCGTGTGCGCGATCCGGACCGCCGGTTCGACTGGATCGCCGTGCCCGGGCTGGCCGGCCGTCTCGGACCCGACGAGCTTCGCCGTTTCGACGACAAGGGATACGTCGTCGTGCGTGATGCGTTTTCACGCCAGGAGATCGACGCGGTCACCGCGGCGATCGACCCCCACGAACACGCCGCGGAGGAGTTCCTCCGGACCCAGCCCGAGGGCCGCTACTTCATCGCTCGGGCCGACGAGATCACCTTCACGACTCACCTTGTGATGCGCTCGGAACTGCTCCGGGACTTCAGCCGTAGCGCCCTGATCGCAGACCTGTGCGGTGACCTGCTCGGTCCCGACGTTCGTCTGTACTGGGATCAGTCGGTGTACAAGAAGCCCAACACCGAGGCGGAGTTCCCCTTCCATCAGGACAACGGGTACACCGACGTCGATCCGCAGCAATACCTCACCTGTTGGATCCCCCTCACCGACACGGACGAGACCAACGGGTGCCCGTGGGTCATGCCTGGGCTGCATCGGATGGGGACACTCGCCCACGAGTACACGGATCTCGGCTGGAAGTGTCTGGACTCCACGGAGGAGGCGGTCGCAGTCCCAGCGAGCGCCGGAGACATCGTGTTGTTCTCCTCGCTCACACCGCATCGCACCGGGCCGAACCTCACCGGGGAGACCCGAAAGACCTACATCCTGCAGTACGCCCCTGAGGGGATCGTGAAGATCGACAAGGGTCTTCGTCTTTCCCAGCAGGACCCCGACCGGCAATTCCCGGTGCTCGTCGACGGCGCGCGGGTCGCCGGCTGACAGACTTCTCCCATGAGTCCTCGCATCGCTGAGATTCACGTGGCCGACGACTCCGAGCTGTGGCGCGATCTCGGGTTCGAGGTGAACGGCGAGCGGTGCCGTCTGCGGTCGATCGACGTCGTGCTGACCGGAGCGGATTCGGGACGTGGGATCCACGGGTGGGCGTGGACGGGTAGCGACGGACCGACCATCGACGGGATCCCTTGCACGCGAGTTGACGGGCGAGGGGTCGGTGTGACCGAGCCGCACCCCAATCACAGTGTCGGCCTGTTCTACGTGGTGCTCTTCGGACCCTCGTGGGATGCCGCCGCGACCGCTCTGTCCGACGTTGGCGTCGATCCTGGCGAGCCGCGCCCCATGGGTTCGAAGGACCAACCCAGGCTTCGTTCGGTCGCGGATGCGGGCGACGTCGAGATCGAGGTGATCGGACCTCCCGACCACGACCCGTCGTCGGCGTGGCGTCTGTGGGGGTCGATCGTCGAGGTGGACGACATCGACGCAACAGCCGCCTATCTCGGGTCGCGGCTGCGATCCGTCAAACCGGCGATCCAACGAGGGAGACGCATCGCGACCCTCGACCGCTCTGCCGGATCGAGCGTGCCACTGGCGTTCATGTCGCCGGTGGAGAGCTGATGCCTCGGCGCCCCGCACGCGTTGCGGTGGCGCTCGTTCTTCTGAACGCCGCGATCGCGATCTCCATCGTTCTGTTCGGCGGGTTCGGGCAGCTCCAGGCCCGAATTCTCGGAACCAGCGCGACGGTCACGTGTAGCGCTTTCGCGGTGCTCGTCAACGCGACCGGGTCGGGGAGTCGCCTCGGTGATGTCGCGCGCCGGGTCGGCCTCGCCCTGAGTCCGCTGGCCGGCGGGCTCGTCGTCGCGATGATCTGGACCGGCGAATGGAGCTGGGGCCTGATGCAGTGGGTGCTGTCGCTCCTGACGCTGGCGATCGGGGCGACCGTTGTCGGAGTGGCCGACACGATTTCCGCTCGTCCACAGGACCGGCAACTCGTGCAGGCGACGGGCGCACTCGGATCGGCCCTGACGCTCGTCGTCGTGTCCTTCATCTGGATCGAACCCGATTCGAGCGCGCCGCTCCGACTGTTCACAACCGGTGTCGTGGCCTACGCCGCGCTGATCCTCATTCTGCTGGTGCGCTCCCGATCCGGGGAGGCCTCTCCTTCGGCGTCGGATCGTGCCGGCGATGGAGTCGCTCTCGCAGTACATCCTGTACACCAGCTCGCGCGTCGGCGTGGGGTGACGATCGCCGTGGCCGAGTCGCTGACCGCTGGGGCCGTTGCCGCAGCGTTGGGGCGAGAGAGCGGAGCCTCCGGGTTTCTCCGTGGTGGTGTCGTCGCCTACGACATCGACGCCAAGGTGAACGTGCTCGGGGTCGACCGCAGCGAAGCGGAGGCCACTGAGTGCGTCTCGGAGACGGTGGCGCGCGAAATGGCCAGTGGGGTTCGGCAGCTGTTCGGTTCCGACTATGGCATCGCGGCGACCGGGTGGGCCGAGCCCACTCCCGGCAAAACCGTCGCGGACCCGCGGGCTGCCATCGCAGTGTCGTGGCGGGACGGTGAGCGATCGCAGTGGGTCCGCCGTCCGGGAGAGTCCCGCGGGCAGATGATCGACCGCGTCGTCATGGAGGTGCTCCAACTCCTCGTCGACGTCATGGGTGATGAAACCGGGACGTTCGGCCCTGTCGATGAGGACGGGGGCTGAACATCCTGAGGGCATGAAACGTGTTCTCGTCGGCGTCGACTTCTCCGAGGGTTCGCTCGTGGCGCTGCGGTGGGCCGCACGGTTTGCTCGGACCACCACCGCTCGCCTGCAACTCGTCAGCGCCTGGGAGCATCCGTGGTGGGCGTTTCTTCCCTCGCCGATAAACATCACCCCTGTGCCGGTCAACGGCGAGGTGGAGAACGCGATCCGCCGCCAGCTGGACGACCTCGTCGTGCTCGAACGGGTTCACGATGTCGCGACGCGACCGCACGTGGTCGCCGAGGGCGGGGCGGCTCATCTGCTGACCGAACTCGCGGGGCCTGACGACACGATCGTCGTGGGGTCGCGAGGCCACGGTGCCCTGCACGACACCGTCTTGGGTTCGGTGAGCACCCGCTGTGCGACCACCGCCCCCTGTCCCGTTGTCGTGGTGCCGACCGAGGCGGCCGCGAACAGGACGGAGGGGCCCGTCGTCGTCGGTCTCGATGGTTCGGCGAACTCGATCGCAGCGCTGCACTGGGCGGTCGCGCACACCGACCCCGAGGTGCCCATCACGGTGTCCGCAGCCTGGGGGATTCCCCTTCTCTTCGATCACGACGGCAGTCAGCGGGACTTCAGCCTCACCCTCGACGCCGATCGCATTCGAGCGCTCGATGCGGCGTCCGCCGCGGGGGACATCCTCTGTGCTGTCGACCGCAAGTACGAGGTCGCCGTCGAACAGGGCGAGGCCCGCCGGCTGCTCGCCGAGCACGGCCACGAGGCATCGATCCTGATCGTCGGCGCACGAGGCCGCAGCGGAGTCAGCTACACGCTGCTGGGCTCGGTGGCGACATCGCTGATTCACCATCCCGACTGTGTGGTGGCAGTGGTCCCGGGCTGACGGCTCGGCAAGACTCGGTGCATGACCACCCGAGTTGTCGCCGCGATGATGGAGCACGAGACCAACACGTTCTCGCCCGTCCCCACCCCACTGGAGCGTTTCGGGCGGGGCGGCTTCGGCGTCCCCACCGGTGGCGAGGTGTACGAGCGGTTCCGCGGAACCGGAACCGGCCTCGGAGGTCTGCTCGACGCCGCGGACGAGGCCGGGTACGAGATCGTGACGGCGGTGGCCGGAAACGCTGCGCCGAGTGGGCCCGTCGAGGTGGGCGCGTACGCGTTCATGTCGGACGCCATCTGCGACGCAGTGGCCGAGGGGTGCGATGCCGTCATGCTCGACCTCCACGGCGCGATGGTCACCGAGACGACGGCCGACGGCGAAGGGACGCTTCTTCGCCGAATCCGGGAGATGGCACCCGACCTCCCGATCGGAATCAGCCTCGATCTCCACGCCAACATGACGGCCGCGATCGTCGACAACTGCACTGTCCTGGTTGGCTACAAGACCTACCCCCACCTCGACATGTACGACGCCGGACTCCACGCGGGCCGCCTCCTCGTGCAGACGCTCGCCGGCGAGATCACCCCCGTGATGGCCTGGGGAACTCGGCCGATCTTGGCGCAGACACTGCGAATGGGGCACGCCGACGAGCCGATGGGTCCTCTCATCGAGATGGCCAAGCAGGCGGAGGCGAGGGAGCTGCTGGCGGCGTCGGTCTTTGGCGGTTTCCCACTCGCCGACATCTGGCACGCTGGCCTGTCGGTCGTCACGATCGCCGACGGTGACGTCGGGGTCGCCGAGGAGGTACGGGAACGCATCCTCGACGCGGCATGGGCCGAACGGGAGGAGTTCGTCTTCGACAGCCGGCCGCTCACAGAGACGATCGCCGATGCGAAGACGATGACCGACGGGCCGATCGTCCTTCTCGACCATGCCGACAACACCGCATCGGGTGGCACCCAGGACACCACCGCGGTGCTGGCCGAGGTGCTGGCGCAGGGACTGGAACGCGTGGCGATGTTCGGTATCTGCGACCCCGAAGCTGTGCGGACGCTCGCTGCTGCGGGAACCGGCGCCGAGGTGACGCTCGACCTGGGGGGCAAGGTCGATATGCCGACCATCGGGCGGGGTGGCGAGCCGTTGCGGGTGACCGGCGTCGTCGGTGCCGTGACGGACGGCAAGTTCGAGGTCACGGTTCCGATGGGTCGCGGCACCACCGTCGACATGGGCCCGAGCGCGGTCCTCCAGATCGGGGAGGTCGCCGTGGTCGTCTGCTCGCGCAACGTCGAGCCTTTCGACCCCGGCTGCTTTCGGAGCTTTGGGATCGAACCCACGGAGATGCGCTACCTGATCCTGAAGTCGCGGATCCACTACCGCGCGGGCTTCAGCGACATCTCGGTCCGGGACATCCCCTGCAACGGCGTCGGCGTGACGAGCAGCGACAACTCGCTCTTCGACTTCCAGAACGTGCGGCGACCGATCTACCCACTCGACCCCAACACGCCGGCCACGCCTGAGTACGGGCCAGCCCCTGTCGACTGACCTCAGTCGGCCGCGACGTGGCGGCGGCTGACGAAGTCGTTGACGCCGATCTGTTCGCGGATCTCCTCGGACACGCCGTTGGTTCCCTCGTCGAGCGGCGTCCCGGTGCCGTCGGCGATGCGGGTCATCATGTGGAAGTTGGCGCTCACCGCGATGGCATCCACCATCGCGTCACCGCCCATGGCGTCGGTGGCTTCGTCCCGGACCTCGGCCAGCAGTGCTGGATCGTCGCCCCACATCGCCTCGGTGAGCCGGGCGAGCAGTTCGCCGTGCTCCACTCCGCCATCTCCCTGGCCCGAGCCGTCCACAGCCTCGTAGCTGACCTGACGATCCTGGTTCATGCCGCTCAGACCGAGCAGCAGCGCATGGCTGGTCGTTCAGTAGAAGCACTCGTTGAGCTTCGACGTTCTCGCCGCCACCAGCTCGATCTGCATACGCGTCAGCGCGTTGTGGTCCGAGGTCAGATCGCCGAGCAGACCCCCGACCGCCACATACTGGGCCGCCGACAGGATCTGCAACGTCTCGTTCTCGAACGGCACAGCGCTCAGAGCCTTCAGCACATTTGGTCCCTTGACCAGGTCGGTGGGCACCCAGTGACGTCGGCGGTCCACATCGCCATCGAAGCGACCAACCGGCTCACCGTCCTCGGGTTCGGGGAGCGTCGGCCGGGCGAGCTCGAGCGCATCCGCAAAGCGGTCGATGTCGTTCGCCTGCGCCACCACGCCGACGAGTTCGACGTACGCGCCGGGCTCGAGGCCCCGCTCGATGATGCCCTCGTACCACTCGCCGGTGAGCGTGCCTGGGTGGTTGGTGAGCCGCCAGATCGCATCGACGGCGGGACCCGGAAGCGGGTGGTCATCGGGGATCAGACCCTCCACGCTCGTCGGCGCGACCCACGGAGCGAGTTCGTCCGCATCGCGCGCTCGGCGCACCTCTTCGACGATGGCCAGCCTCTCCGCGCCGGTCCACCAGGTTCCGGTCATCGCCCATCGGTCGACGACCCGCGCGTGAGCGGCGTCGAGGTCGCCGCGGATCGGGAGCTGCGTGTCGTAGAGCGCCATGAGAAACAGAGTTTCACACCGCGGTGGCGGCTGCTGAACGGAGGTTGCCTGTGCTGCTCAAACTTTCCCGTTGCTGGGGGAGACGGCAGCCCTCAAAGTCACCTACGATCGGCAAGTCAGCAATCAAGGGCAGT
>CAYUBX010000159.1:0-866 GCA_964443165.1 uncultured Acidimicrobiales bacterium | reverse complement strand
GCAGTCAAGGAGTCAGGATGCCGACACCCCAGAAGGCCATCTTCAACGACATGGGCTCGAACCAGTGGTATGTCCACCTCAGCCGCACCGAGGGGGCGGACGTGGGCGTGATCACGTCGGCGCTGGCCGCTCTGCGCGCCCAGTGTGATGAAGGTGACATCAACCTCACGATCGGCTTCGGCCCCAGTCTCCTGGCCGACGTCACCGACGACGTCCCCGACGACTTCCAGGACTACGTCACCATCGAATCGACCGATGGGTCGGGTCGCCAGGCCAAGGGCACGCAGGAAGAGCTGCTCATCTGGCTCAACCACGACGACAAGGGCCGCGTCTGGAAAGCGCAGTACGACTTCCGCACCGCGGTCGCTGGTCAGATGGCCGTCGCCCGCGAGACGCCGACGTTCATCTACGGCGAGTCGCTCGACATGACCGGCTTCAAGGACGGCACCGGCAACCCCGCTGACGAGGATCAGCCGGGCGTCGCCTGCGTGGACGACGGCCAGCCGGGCGCCGGCGGTTCGTTCATCATCGCCCAGCGGTGGGTCCACGACCTCGACGGCTGGAACGCTCTGTCGGATGATCAGCAGGAGAAGAACTTCGGCCGCCAGAAGTGGCCGGAGATCGACAAGACCGACACCCAAGAGCCCTACAGCCACCTCAGTCACGTCGAGCTCCGCGCCGACGGCAACCACGGCAACGAGGGTTCGGAGAAGCGTAACGAGATCGCTCGCCGCTCCACTCCGTACGCTTTCCATGACGGCACGGTCGGCCTGTACTTCATGGCCTTCTGCAAGAGCCAGGCCCCGCTGCGCGAGCGCATGCGGCTGATGTACGGCGTCGACGGCAACGTGCGTGATGCGATCACG